>CALFBW010000136.1 GCA_937951415.1 uncultured Chitinophagales bacterium
TTCCTAGAAAATGAAGCTCGACGAATAGACTGGGGCAGTATATCAGAAAGATATCAGCAAATGTATCTATTGTATCTGGGGCAGTTGAAAGAGAATTTGTTCTTTTTTAACGGATACATGATGCCACAGACATTCAAGAACATTGTTACTGTGTCCTTACGTTTAGGAAAAATTGAAGCTGCGGAAAAATTTGTCAGTAACTATCATTCAAAAGTTCTTCCTCCTTTTCGAGAAGACGTGCACTTATTCAGTTTGTGTCAGATTTTGTTTGAGAAAGGCAAGTATGATTTAGTACTAGAAAGTTTGCGGGAGGTATCACTTAAGGATCTTTTTTACTCTCTAGGAGCGAAAAGGCTTCAAGCGATGACTTATTGTGCTATTGAAGAATTTGAGTTACTAGAGAATTACTTGAATACTTTTCGAGTATTTGTTTTTCGCAAGAAACCTGAAATGTCACAAGCACAATTTGAAGCCCATCAAAATTTTATAAATGCACTAAGCGGAATTTGTCAATGGAAGCAAATGCCACAGAATCGCACTGAAGGAAAAGTTAAGTTGGAGGAAAAGGTAGATGGAATGCGATATCTTTCAGAAAGGCAGTGGATAATGAAAATTATTCAGTAAGAAATTTGGAAGAAGGCAAGAGCTATGAGAGCCCTCAGCTTCTCCCAATGAATGTATATTATTTGACGACTCTTCTCTTAGGATGACGGATCTCAAACTTAAAGTCAAGCTCCTTGTTGGAATTCGGGCCAAGGTCTAAGGTCCAAACCATTAAGCCTGATTTTTCGAATAATTTTGCACCAGAGTCCTTTTGTAATTCCACTTCGATGTCATCGTCTTGTGAAACAGGAATTTGATCTTCTATCAATAATCTAATCGCTTTAGATTTTTTGTTTCTAGCTGTTAGTCGCCAAGCCTTGGTGATTTTTTTCTTCGAACCGTACCATTTGCTTTTCGATTGGTCTTTTACCTTTTGTCTTTCTACGACTACATTGTCGTCACGACCTAAAGAAATAATAACGGAATTTTCCACTTCTGCTAAATCAATATAAGTTTTTCCAATAAAAGTCGTCTCATAAAAGATGCTTGCTTTACCACTCAGTAATTGATACTCATCCCAGTCATTTACCTTGGCTATTAAGAAAGTTCCAGGATCTAATTTAGGAACACAATGGTATTCGAAAGTGGCAGGCATTTCTATTTCTTCTAATAAAACGTCTAAGCGTTTTCCGGTACTCGGGATGCTATACCTGTCTTTTATTACATATTCTTTAGTACTTATTAAATCACCAGCTTCAACTTCTGGTGGAAGCATTAAATCTAGTTCTTCAATTAAAGGAGCTTTGTATTCGATTCTTGAACTTGAACTTGTTACCATTACTGATTCTAAAAGCAGAGTACTTTCTGCCATTGTAACATTCATAACCGAACGAGAGATGTTAAATCGGGCTGTGGTAAATCCTATGTATGCGAAGGTGACTTGTTGGGGAGAGCCTACTGGAATCATCAGTTCATACATGCCATCAAAGTCGGTTTGTACACCATTGGTTGTGCCTTCTAAATGAACTGTCGCAAAAGGTAGAGGCTCTCCATTTTCATCCATCACTTGTCCGCTTATTTTCCGAATATTGGGATTATAGGGTGCATTTAAATGAGGGTTAACAGCTAGAGGATTTTTTTCATAGTTAGTTTTCTTCTTGTTATTGCGCTTGCTAGAATTGAAGCTTAGGTACCAAGGTTGTAGTACCGGTTTGCTTTGCATTTCTCTAGGATTTCCAGTCGATAGAGTAAGTGCAACATTCTCCCAGTCGTAACCAGTTGTTTGAAAAATACGGGCCTTACTATCGATGGAAAGTGGTTGGTCGATGTCTTTTACACGGATATCGTAGTTAGGTTCCCAGCCAGCGTTTTTGCTGTAGTAGCGCAAAGTGAATTTTGAAGAGCTAGCAGTCTTAGCGTCTATTTGCAAAACCACTTCACTTAGTCTCTTTCCTGTAGCTCCTCCCAGCTCAGAGATTTTTCCAGCAATTTGACCGCTTTCCCTTATTAATTCGCGAGCTTCCACTTCAAGGGCAAACTGTCGACTGGCTATATCATTCAAACGACTTCGCCAAAATTCAGCCGCAGCTGCGAGTTCGGTAATCTTTACACCCAATTCTCTTCCACCAATTTCTTGATTCTTTTGAATCATCGTTTTTTCTTCTGCAAGTACTTGTTGTGTATCCTTGTTTTGCCGAATCTTATCGGTTAATGTTTGTAGCTGATCTTCTAAAGCCTGAATTTCAGAAACAGGAGGAGGCGGACTATCGTAAGCCAATCGGTGGCTCACCGATAAAAGCTTCACCGCTTTGTTTGCACTCACTTGTAAAGTCGCAGGATCCAAAGTCTCCGTCATTCCTGTGATGACTAGCTGTGATTGCCCAGGAGGAAGATTAATTTGCGCAGTTCTTTGTATTTGAACGCCTGCTTGGTAAACAGTAACCTTTTCAATCTCAGATGAACACCTTAATGTTTCTTGACCAAACATTAAGCACGGTAACAGAAGAAAAAGTGAAAGAAAATATCTCATTGAAGCGAACTTTGGTTCTAGACAAAACTAAGAGACTCAGTGAGTCAATCATCACATTTCGGTCATTTTAACCGTTTCTAGTACATTCGCAGCAGCAAACCCTTGGTAATTATGAGCATTGAAGAGAGAATTGAAGAAAGTATTGGGCTGAAAAAGCGCGTTTTAGCGGATGTTGCTCTTCTGGAAGAGGTGCAAAAGGCCATTGATTTGATGACCGAAGTGCTGAAGCGGGGCAACAAGGTTTTACTGTGTGGAAACGGCGGCAGTGCAGCCGATGCACAACACTTGGCTTGCGAACTTTCAGGACGCTTTTACCAAGAACGCCAAGCCTTGAATGCAGAAGCTTTACAAATGAATACGGCCTTTTTAACCGCAGTGGCGAATGACTATGACTTTAGTCACGTATTCACAAGAGCCCTACAAGCGAAGGGAACAAAAGGGGATCTTTTGTGGGCCATTTCTACTTCAGGGAATTCCCCGAATGTAGTAAAAGCAGCCGAATATGCTAAATCAGCGGACATTCACTTGATTACTATGACAGGTAAATCGGGAGGAGTCTTGGCAAAATTGGGAGATATTTCCCTGCACATTGACCATAAAGACACCGCCAGAATTCAAGAAGTGCATATGCTTTTGGGGCACATAATCTGTGAAAAAATAGAAGATGCTTTTATTAATAAAAGGGATTAAAAGCTCTTTTCTGCTTTCTCCTTTTCTCGTTCCTTTTGCTGCGTAAGAGTCTTATCTTTGCAGACCAAATGATTCCAATATGAAAACGCATTTAGTAAGTGGTGGTTGTGGATTTGTAGGTCGCAACATGGTCAAGCGACTTTACAGTACAACGGCAGACCGTGTGGTCTTTGTAGATGATCTCTCGGTAGGAACTGATCCTTCCACTTGGTTGGATGCTCCAAAAGGGAGAAGTCAGGGCAATGGTACTTTTTACGGAGACGATGAGCGATTGCTTTTCTTGCAATGTGATATTAGAGAGCCGCTGAGAGGAATGTTGGACGACAAAGATTTTTGGCAAAAGACATATGGCGTTGCGATTGATCGTTTCAGTGATGTGTTTCATTTCGCAGCAATCGTTGGAGGTCGAGCGAAAATTGATGGCGACCCAATGATGGTGGCTTTGGATTTGTCTATCGATGCTGAGTTCTTTTATTGGGCATGTCGTCATTTGCCAGATCGCATGCTATACCCAAGTAGTAGTGCGGCTTACCCAATTAATTTGCAGACCGAATCGCATTCGATTGCTTTGAGTGAAAGCGATATCGACTTTGATAATATGGGACAGCCGGATATGACTTACGGTTGGTCTAAGTTAACGGGAGAATATCTTGCGAAACTAGCTGCCAGTCATTACGGTTTGAAGGTGACTTGTATTCGTCCTTTTTCGGGCTATGGAGAAGATCAAGATTTGTCGTATCCAATTCCAGCCATTGCGATGCGAGCTGCGAAGAAGGAAGATCCATTTGAGGTTTGGGGTACTGGAAAACAAGGACGAGATTTTGTACATATTGATGATGTATTGGATTGCATCTTGTTGGCCATGGAAACCATTCACGATGGAACGGCCATTAATATTGGCCGCGGAGAATTATTGAGCTTCTTGGAAATTATTGAAATCTTCTGTGAGTTTGCTGGCTACAAACCGCCAATAAAATGTTTGTTGGATAAGCCAGTTGGTGTGCACTCTCGTTATTCCAATATGGATTTTGTAAAAGAACGTTTGGGTTGGGAAGCAAAGATTTCTGTGCGAGAAGGATTGCGCCGCGTTTATGATGCTGCAGTTGAAAAATATGGAAACGCATAATGGGAAAAACGATCGTCTGTTTTGGTCCTGGTCCTAAATTTAAAGGAGGGATTTCGAATTACAACACTTCCTTAGCGAAAGCCATGGATAAAATTCCTGGAAACGATGTGCACATTGTTTCTTGGACGCAACAATATCCTGCTATTATTCCGCGGGAGTTTGTCGATAAATCTAGTAAAACGGATTTATTGGAAGGGACAGACATTCAGGTGAAATACATCACCAATTACAACAATCCATTGAGTTGGTCGGCTACTACCGATTATATTGTTTCGCTCAAACCCGATGTAGTTATTTTTCAATGGGCTATTGCTATTCAAGGATTGCCCATGGGGCGAATGGTTTCCCTGCTGAAAAAACATAGGGACATTGAAGTAATCATGGATTTGCATTTCGTGATCCAAAAAGAGAATAGTTCGATAGATAAAAAATTCACCAAACTGGGCATCAAGGATGCAGATTCTTACATCGTTCATGCCTTGAAAACCTTTGATGAATTAAAGACACTTTATCCGAATAAAAAATTCCATTTAACTGAAACGGGAGATCGCACCAATGAGGAAGATACACAAACGGTGATTAAATTGTATCACCCGATTTATGATTTATTCCAGCCAGATCCCGAATTCGATATCGAACAATTTAAAAAGGACAATGGTCTGAAGAAACATGTCTTTTTATTTTTTGGATTTATTCGAAAATACAAGGGCCTGCACCAAGCCATTGAGGCTTTCAGTAAACTGGCGAAAGAGCGAGACGATGTTTCTTTATTAATTTGTGGGGAGTCTTTTTGGAAAACTTTGGATGAAACGAAAATATCGACCAAAGTAAAAAATGCACTTTTTGGAGCGGCGAAAGCAGTCTTTTTGAAAAAGCAAGACGACGAAAAGAACTACCGACCCATTGAGTTGGTGAAGGAATTGGGAATCGAAAAGGAAACGGTAATTTTTAATCACTTTATTGCCAACGAAAACGTACACAAGTTTTTTCAAGTCAGTGATTGCGTGGTACTTTATTATTTGTATGCCACGCCTTCTGGTATTGAATCATTGAGCTATAATTTCCGCTTGCCTATTTTAGCAACCAATGTGGGGCATTTCCCTGAGACTATTGAAGATGGTGTAAATGGCTATTTGGCGGAAGATCAAGACATTGATTCCATGGCAGAACAAATGCGTCGATTTATTGCCAAACCCCTTCCACGCGAAAATGTAGATAAGGTCGCTCAAAAGCTTTCCTGGGAACGTTACGCGATGGCCATTTTGAACACATAATAAATAGGTGTCTGCCATTTTTCTTTGCCTGTTTATTTTTAAGAAATAAATGCAGGAGCTTTTTTTGATGTTTTCGCTGGAACTTACAAAATGGTTTTGCTGTTTATTTATTAGTAATAAATAAAAACGAATTTTAATGCGCGTTCATTTAACATCCGGAAATCCATACGAAGAACAAAACGGCTACAGTCGAGCGGTGCGCGTTGGACCACTAATAGAAGTAGCAGGAACGGTGGCGGCTGATAATGATGGCAAGGTGGTAGGAGAGACCATGGCGGAGCAAGTGGCTTATATTTTCGATCAAAAGATCATTCCTGCTCTTCGAGATTTGAATGCAAGTTTGACAGATGTGGTGCGCACTCGTTTATTGGTAACAGATATCAGTCTCGCCGACGAAGCAGGGAAAGCCCATCATAAATATTTTTCGGAAATAAAACCTGCTTGTACTTTGGTGGAAGTAAGTGCGCTCGTTCCAGGAGGTTTTCTGATTGAAATTGAAGTAACTGCTTACACCGAGCAGCCTTGGCCCGATGAATTTGCATAGGGAAATTTGTCAGAATTGAGATTTTTAGAATAAATAGGATTTTGTCTTTTACGGCTTGAATCGCATTCACTTAATAGGAGTTGGAGTCAGTTAAAATAATACTAGCCTTCATCTTATCATCCTCTAATCCTATTCATCCCAATTCAGACAGCTTAGTTCTACGTTTTTCGATTTTCAGGGTGATTCGTATTATACACTCTCTTGTAGTCGAGTCGTTTGGATCCAAAATTTATTAGCAATCCTATTGGTAAATTATAGACTTGGCAATAATTCATGGCTTGAGCTAGGTGTATATCTTCTAATCGTATCAATGCCTTTATCTCTACCATTATTCGATTTTCTACAAAGAAATCTACTCTACGCGTACCTATTTGAATGCCTTCATAAAATATTTCCATTTCCATTTCTCGCGCAAAACCTAAGCCTTGCTTTTCCATTTCTATGGCTAAAGCGCGCTGATAAATTACTTCTTGGAATCCATTACCAAGTGTAGAGTGTACTTTCATACAGCATCCAATGATTTTGTAAGTTAATCCGTCTTTAATCTCTTTGTTCATTATTTTTGTTTAGAAATGATAAAACGTTTTAATGAAGGGCTTGGATTTCACGAATATAGTAGGAATTAGGATTTTTAGGATGAAAGGATAAATAGGATTTTGTTTTTTTCGGCTTGAATCGCATTCACTCAATAGGAATCGGAGTCAGTGAAAATAATACTGGCCTTCATCTTATCATCCTCTAATCCTATGCATCCCAATTCAGACAACTTTGGGAGAGGATAAATAGGATGCTATCCTCTAATAGTATTC
>CALFBW010000137.1 GCA_937951415.1 uncultured Chitinophagales bacterium
ACCAAGAATGCAGACAACCAGCAATTACACAATCATAGTTTTCATTTAATCCGTTTAATCATAGTTCAAGACAATAACTATGATTAAACGGATTGCTGGGTGAGCCTCAAAAAATGTCTGAATTAGGATTAACAGGATAAAAAGATGATAGGATTGCTTGACAAGCTATCACCTTGATTCGATAAAAATTACATCGCATGAAACCTCATCGATTTCTAATCATCCTTACATAAATTCACCAAGAGAAAGAATAACCAGCAATTACACATCATAGTCCTCATTCAATCTGTTTAATCATAGTTCAAGACAATAACTATGATTAAACGGATTGCTGGGTGAGCCTCAAAAAATATCTGAACTAAGATTAATAGGATAAAAAGATGATAGGATTACTTGACAAGCTATCACCTTGATTCGCTAAAAATTACATAGCATGAAACCTCATCGATTTCTAATCATCCTTACATAAATTCACCAAGAGAAAGAATAACCGACAATTACACAATCATAGTCCTCATTCAATCATAGTTCAAGACAAATAACTATGATTAAACGCACTAACCCATCTTATGCATCTTTGTCATCTAACAGATCGTGTTCAAGACGAAAACTAATCATAGTTCAAGACTTGTCATCTATCTTGCAATAACTCTAGACCTTTACTATCTTAGTTCCACATGCGATCTTCGAAAAATATCTTATTCATCTTCCTCATTTTAGGACTGTTCGCTTCATGCGCATCGGAAAACAACGATAAAGAATCAAGAAACGGGACTAACAATTCCAGTTCAGCCAGTAGTGGAATAGGTTTCTCTAAGATTCCTGCAAAAAAAACAGGCATATACTTTCAAAACAAGGTAGTAGAAAGCCCAAAAAGCAACTATTACACCTACCAATATCTCTACAATGGCGGCGGCGTTGCCATAGGCGATTTGGACAATGATGGCCTGCAAGACATTTATTTCACCGCGAATTTCGGAGGCAATAAACTGTACAAAAACAAAGGAGATTTCCAATTTGAAGACGTTAGTGCCACTTCTGGAACGCAAGCATCAGAATGGTCATCAGGTGTCACTCTTGCCGATGTAAATGCCGACGGTTTGCTGGACATATATGTTTGTCGCTCGGGAAAAAAGTCGGCCAACAAGACTCGTAATTTACTATTTATTAATAGAGGCAACATGCAATTCGAAGAAAAAGCCGAGGCTTACGGAATTGCCGATGAAGGACATTCTACCCAAGCTGCCTTTTTCGATTTTGACCTTGATGGAGATTTAGATCTCTATGTAATGAATCACCCCGTTGAATTTAAAGTGCCCATCCAAAAACGAAGAGAACTAGAAAAAAATCCCACTCCGCGAATTACCGACCACTTTTATTTAAACGAAGGAGGCAAATTTATTGATCAATCAAACGAAGTTGGCGTACTCAATTATGGGCAAGGATTGGGCTTGGCAATTTCCGATGTCAATAATGACGGTTACCCCGATGTGTATGTTGCCAACGATTATGCCGCTCCTGATTTTTTATACGTAAATAATAAAAATGGAAAATTCGTAGAAAGCATTCAAGCATATACGAATCACATTCCCATGTATGCAATGGGTTGCGATATGGCCGATATTAATAACGATGGATGGGAAGATGTTATGGTGGCAGAAATGTTGGCGGCAGACTATCAGCGTTCCAAAACCAATATGGCACCCATGAATCCCGAGCAATTCCAAGCACGTGTTGAAATGGGTTGGCACCATCAATACATGCGCAATACTTTGCAAATAAATAATGGAACAGGAAGTTTTTCAGACATCGCTCAAATGGCTGGTGTTGATAAAACAGACTGGTCTTGGTCTGTATTACTAGCCGATTTTGACAACGATGGCTGGAGAGACTTATATGTAACCAACGGTTTTAAACGCGATGTATTAGACAAAGATTTTGTCAATAAATCCAACACCATCGCCAAGCAGTCGAAAGGCCAAATTAGTTTTGATCAAGTCTACAGCATGCTTAAATCGACAAAACTACCAAACTATATTTTTAGAAATAAAAATGGCTTATTATTCGAAGATAAAAGCGCCGATTGGAGCATTGATGATAAGACCTTTTCCAACGGAGCAGCCTATGGTGACTTAGACAACGACGGCGATTTAGATTTGGTAATAAATAACATCAACGACAATGCAGGTGTTTACCAAAATCAGACGGGAGAGAATAGTCTGCGTTTGAAATTAAAAGGCTCTGAAAAAAATCCATTTTCCTATGGAGCAACAGCGCGCCTCTTTGACAAAGAAAATAGATTGCTTTCTACAGCGCGATTGCAAACCACCCGCGGTTATCAATCATCGGTAGAGCCATTGATTCATTTTGGATTTGGCAATAAAAACCTAGAAGATCTGAAACTAGAAATAAAATGGCCCGACCATGAACAAGTGCTTGTAGTAGACAAATTAGAAAAGGGTTTGCAAGAATATTCCCTTAGCTCAGCAGCAGGATCAGCCACAGCAATCTCAAGTGAAAGTTCGGTGCAATTTTCAGAACGGAAGGAGTCTGTATTTACACATAAAGAAGTGGAAGTTAACGATTACAAACGTGAGATTTTATTGCCACACAAAATGTCCCAACAAGGTCCCTTCTTAGCGGTTGGAGATGTCAATGGCGATGATCTAGAAGACTTTTGGATAGGTGGAGCACGCAATCAAGCAGGAGCCATTTTCTTACAAGATAAAAATGGAGGCTTCTCTAAAGCCAACAATCCTGTTTTCGACTTACACAAAGAATCTGAGGACATGGGAGCTGCATTTTTCGACCTTGAAAACGATGGTGACCTCGATTTATATGTAGCAAGCGGAAGCAACGAGGCTCCTTCTGGTGATGAATCCTTTCAAGATCGTCTGTACATAAATGATGGAAAAGGAAATTTCTCAGCTGGAACATTGCCACGGGTAACAATAAGTACCTCCTGCGTGATTGCCGATGACATTGACGGAGATGGAGATACTGATTTGTTTGTAGGAGGCCGTTTGGTGCCCGGAGCCTACCCGAAACCAACCAGCAGTTTTGTATTTCTCAATATGAACGGCGAACTGAAAGACCTCGACCCTAGCGGAAAGTCTGCGCTCAAGTCCATCGGCATGGTGACTACAGCCGCATGGATTGATTTGAATGGCGATAAATACAAAGATTTAATTGTCGCAGGAGAATGGATGTCACCTCGGTTCCTCCTTTTCGAAAAAGGGGTCTTAACCGATAGAACCGATGCTTATGCAGCTGCAGATTATACAGGTTGGTGGAATAAAATTGTACTAGATGATATAGACGGCGATCGACAACCTGAAATCATTGCAGGAAATCTAGGGCTCAACTACAAGTACAAAGCAAGTCAAGAGGAACCCTTTCATGTCTATGCAGGAGATTTTGACAAAAACGGTACACAAGACATTGTACTGGCTATGGAATCTGAACAAGGAAAAGTGCCTATTCGGGGTTTACAATGTACATCGGAACAAATGCCAGCCGTAAAATCGAAATTCAGAAGCTACGAGTCCTTTGCCAAGGCCAACATCACAGACATACTCGGAGCCAATGAAATCAAAGACAATCTGCATTACAGTGCGAAACACTTCGCCAGCAGTATTATTGACCACAACGGAACCAAGTTCGTAGCAGAAGCACTGCCACTGGAAGCACAACTTTCCACTGTAAACGGCATCGTTTCGCACGACTTCGACGGCGATGGCGTTCTCGATCTGCTCATTGCAGGGAACATGTTCCAATCTGAAATCGAAACCAGCCGCGCCGATGCCAGTGTAGGTTATTTCTTCAAGGGAATAAAAACCGATCAAGCGATGAAGTATGAAGCGGTGCCGCCGCACAGCAGCCAATTTCATGTCCCCGGCGACGTGAAAGACATGAAAATGCTTCGAAAAACAGCAAACGGAAATCCAATTATTTTGGTTACCAATAACAATGGTCCCTTGCAAATATTTGACCTTGTGAATAAATAAAGCCCCTAAAACCATCCATCGAGAAGACTAAATTTGAAGCAGCGCATACCAACTGCACAGCTTTCTTGTAACTTGTCCTTCGAAAGGAAAGAGATGTAGGCTCATTCCTCGTTTACATAAGAAGTGACAAAATATGCCCTTAGTAATTTACAAAGCCTCCGCCGGTTCTGGTAAAACCTTTACGCTGGTAAAGGAGTACCTTAAAATCGTTATTGTCAATCCGTACGATTACAAGAGCGTCCTAGCCCTAACCTTTACCAACAAGGCCACGGAGGAAATGAAAGATCGAATTATTTCGGAGTTGTACAAGTTGGTCTTCGAGTTTGATGCTGCCAATCCCATGCTCGAGCAACTACAAGTCGAACTTGGTGAGGAATTCCATGTAGGAAAAATTCGAGAAAATGGGAAAACAGTCTTGGAACTAATTCTACAAAACTATTCCCGATTCGAAGTCAGTACCATCGACTCACTCTTCACACGAATTCTGAGATCCTTTTCCAAAGAACTAAACCTACCAATGAGTTATCAAGTAGATTTAGATCAAGCTTCAGCCATTTCAAAATCGGTAGAAGCACTCTATCAAGATCTAGATCATGACGACTTGCTACGTCAATGGTTTCGCATTTACGCTGAGTCTTGCATTAATAACGAACGAAGTTGGAATTTCGATGACGACATCAAAAGCCTCGCGAAAAAATTATTTGATGACAAATTCGCAAAACTTATCCAAGGACAGAATATAAAACTGAGCGAATTACAGGAACTGGTTAACAGCTTGCAAAAAAAAATCGGCGCTTTTGAAAATAAAATGCAGTCCTATAATCAAATATGCAACAAGCTATTTAAAGAAACAGGATTTACGACCCAAGACTTTACACGAGGAGCACTCTCCTACTTCGTATCAGCTATACCAAAACGAGACTACGAATTAGTTCCCAGCAACAAATTAGTAAAAATTGCAACAGGGATCGACGACAGCTTATTTACCAAAACAAAATTAAAGGCCGATCCTTCTTTAGACGAACAAGCAAGTGGTTTTCATGATTTAATAAAAACCACCTATCAATTCTACACAGAAGCCTTTCAAGATTACTTGGTACATAAAAGTCTACTGCAATACATTTATTCCTTCGGCATTCTTGAATACCTCAACGACAAACTCCGCGACTACCGAGATGAAGAAAACATATTACTACTTTCTGATCATCAAAACATTCTTCGTCAAAACATACAAGAAACGGATGCTCCCTTTATCTTAGAAAAAATTGGTAGTCAATTCAAACACATTTTACTCGATGAGTTTCAAGACACTTCTGATTTTCAATGGAAGAATTTACTTCCATTGGTTACTAATGCTTTGTCGGAAGACAATACTGTTCTCATTGTAGGAGATGTCAAACAATCTATTTATCGTTGGAGGGGCGGCAATTTAGAATTATTACATTCTCAAGTAAGAAAAGATTTACAAGGATTCTACCAAGAAGCACTTGATGTTAGCTTGCAAAACAACTATCGATCGAGTGATCACATTATTATGTTCAACAACCTCTTTTTCAAAAATGCTGTAGAAGTATTGGGAAAGAGAAATAGTTTAGCAGAATGGCCTTTACTGCAAGAGGCTTATGCAAAGGTAGAGCAAGGCATCCCCAAAGAAAACGGAAGAGGCTATGTTCAAGTTGATCTACTTACCAAGCCAAATAAAAAAAATGGAATCGAACCGCTCAATGTAGTTATTCCAAATTCAATCATCGACAAAATAAATACTTGCATAGCCGATGGCTTCCTGTACAGCGACATTCTCATCTTAGTCGATAAAAATGATGAAGGGGTTGACATAGCACAAGCACTTATAGCTGCCAATATTCCGCACCTCACCCAAAGCTCCTTACTGGTCAAAAATAGTCCGAAGGTCAAAATATTAATACACTTACTTCGCTACATTCAGCAAGATATAGAAATCCTCCATTTAGCAGAATTGCTCTTCTTATTAAAAGAAAAAGAAAGTACTTTCCAAATTAACGATACGCTGTTCCGACAAGAAATAGATAAAAGAAGTGCACTTTTAAAAGCAGTAGAAAAAGAACTTCCCGAAGAGTTGACGAGCGATTTATTACGAATAAAACAATTGTCGATTCCCGAACTCTTACGCGAATTAATCAATAAGATACCCCAGCATTTATCGGCAGATGATTTCACCAACACTTTAATCGACAAAGCGGTGGAAGGCATGGCAAAAGGAACAGTCACGATTCCAGCATTTTTAATGTGGTGGAAAGAAAATGTAGACAAATTACAAGCTAAAGCTTCCAGCGCCTCTGAAGCAGTACAAATCCTTACCGTGCACAAAGCAAAAGGCCTAGAAAGTCCTGTGGTGATTTATGCATTCATCCAGCGGAACCTAAACCCCAAAAGCGAACTTTTATGGCTCCCTAATTTCGAACACGAAGAAAAGGTCTACCCTGTCTTACCAATCGAATATAAATATGCCCTCAAAGATGGGGCATTAAAGGAACTGATTGAAGAACACTACCGTTTTAGTGTAATGGATCGTTTCAACACGCTATATGTGGCATTTACACGTCCTTCCGAACGCTTTTATTTGATCAGTACCCTTGCGTCTACTAAAGAAACGAATGATTCAAGCAGCATCACACCATCAAAGCTCATCGTTGATACCTTATCGTGCGAAGAACTCTTGAATTTTCAGAACAAGGAAGAAAAATCCCTTGAATTTATTAAGGTGTATTCCTACGGTAAATTATTGGTTAATACACAGAAAGAAATCACGAAAGTAGAAAAGAACGTAGAAGCAGATGATCAAATGGAAATCGGAACCAAGCTGGCAAGAAACCTAAGCTTAGAATTCAATCGAGACAACTATTTCAAATTAAATGCTCAAGAAAAAGCCTACAAAATCGAAATAGGAATAAAAGCGCACTTAGCATTAGAAAGAGTCCAAAATGAAAAAGAACTCCCCAGTGTCGTTAAGCAAATGAAAGCTGAGTTTTTACTGGATGAAGAAGATGCGGAAAAAGTGAGTGAAAAAATTAATCAATTATTTGACCAGCCAATGTTTCAGAACTGGTTCGATGATGACTGGCAAGTGATGGCAGAGCGAAGTATTTTACATCAAGGAGAAGAATACAAACCTGATCGCGTAATAATTAAGGATAAAAAAGCAATCATTATTGATTATAAAAGAGAAAAAGACACCGAAAAATACCACCAGCAATTGAGAAAGTATGAAAATGCACTGTCGATGATGGGCTATAAAGATATTGAAATGTACCTGGTCTTTGTAGAAACAGGGGACATTCAGCAAGTAGAAGCAGCATAAACATCAAGAATACCGTAAGAATGAAAAATTTCATCGACCACATTGTAGATGGCATCAGCCCAACAGATCTACCTCAACTGCAAAATCGCTGTTATGTTTTTCCTACAAGAAGAGCAGGAAATATTTATTTCAAAAAAAAATTAGCCAAAAAATACAAAAACCAAACTTTCTGGAGTCCAAGCATCTTCAGCATCAAAGAATTTGCCGAATTCTGTTCTGGACAAAAAGTAATTGAAGAGTTGTCACTATTATTGGAATTGCATGCTATTTACAAGAAAAAAGAACGCCCCTTTGAAAGCGAAGAAGAACTAACTTTTGATCGCTTTATCCCCTGGGGGCAAATTCTCCTAAAAGATTTTGACGAAATAGATAAATATCTGGTAGATGCTAGCAAGGTTTATTCTACAATCTACGACATACAAGAACTTGAGGCAGTCATTGGGGTAGATAGTGAGGCCGTCGAAATCATGCGAAATTTTCGGTCGGTCGTCAGTGCAGAAGAAAAGAGTCGATTACTAAAGAACTTCTTACAAATTTGGCAACTTACGGGACAAGT
>CALFBW010000138.1 GCA_937951415.1 uncultured Chitinophagales bacterium
TTAGATCTCGATAAGGAAGCCCTGGAAGCAAATGTCAGAACCTGGCAATACATGCATGAGTGGTATTTGTGGAATGATGGAATTCCTGATATTGATCCTGCGCATTACGAAACACCAAAGCAGGTTCTCCGAGAAATGGCATGGTTTAACTACGACCGTTGGTCAACGGTAGGTGATTTAGCATTACATTCCAGCTTTTACGAAGCAGGGCAATATGTGGGGTTTGGCTACGGCTTAGAGGAAGATGAAAATGGGGACTTGCGCTTAAGCTTTGTCTACGATGATTCACCATTTGGTGATATCGGAGCACAAAGGGGCTATCAAGTTCTGGCCATAGACGGTACTCCATCTACAGAGATTAGCAGTCTATCAGAAACTATTGGACCTGCACTTGAAGGATCTACTACTACTTTTACCCTGAAAAACCTCGAAGGAGAAATTGAAGAGTACACTTTATCACAGCGTGTATGTACCATTAATCCCGTTTTGCACACAGAGGTCCGAGAAGTTGCAGGTAAACAAGTAGGCTACATTGTTTTTAAGACGTTTATTGAGCCTTCCTTTACTGCTCTGGAAGAAGCCTTTGCACTTGTTGAGTCAAGTGGGGTTGATGAACTGGTGCTCGATCTTCGTTACAATCGAGGCGGACGAGTGGATGTTGCTGTTGATTTGTGTGAACGCATCGTTCCAGCCTCAGCTGTGGGAAGCGATTTAATTCGTTATGTCCACAATGCAGATCGAGCAGAAGAAAACGACCGGACTACGGTGATTTCCGAAAAGCCAAACGATCTTGGCTTGGAACGTTTGATCGTATTGTCCTCTCGTAGAACTGCCTCCGCAAGTGAGCTGGTAATTAACTGTTTACGGCCTTACATGCCAGTAGTATTGATAGGAAATAAAACCTACGGAAAGCCCGTGGGTTCTTACGGATTCACCTACGAGAATTACGTTATTTCGCCCATCGCTTTTGCAGTAAACAATGCCAATGATGAAGGCGGTTACTTTGACGCCATTCAACCTAATAACTGGACCGAAGAAAATTTCTCTGTACCCTTTGGCGACGAAGAGGAGTGGGGCTGGAAACAAGCACGTTACTTTGTAGAAACCGGAGCATTTGATGAAACAATCGGTAAAAGTGGCTTCCAAGGAAGTGAGCCCATTCAAGATTGGAACCCTCAAGATCTTCGATGGGAGGTCGGATCATGGTAATCATTTAGAGGTCAATTCGAATAATCTTTTTAGCTTAGCGCCAAGAAGATACCTCATAGTTCTTCACTTGAAAGTATGAACGATTTACGAATTTTGGCCATTGTGTGCCTCTTGTTTTGTAGTGCTTGTCAACCGAAACTTTTGTACACGCTCAACCCAGCCGCTGAAGGACATTTTTGGGTCAATGATATTCGCTATGATAGCTTAGAAGATTATAATGCTTTGAACTATTACCAGCCCAAAGAGGTGTGGTCAGTGCGCTTTAATAATTTTCCCTTAGAACCTTTTCCTGCTGAATTTAAGGGCTTCACCAATGTGCAATATGTTGCTTTCGAAGGATATCAAGCTTGGTATGATTTGCCTGAAACCATATACACTTGGACGAAAATTGAAGCACTCGAAGCGGAGAACCTCAATTTGTCTAAGCTGCCGAAAGAATTTATTCGTTTGCAAAATCTAAAAGAACTGCACTTGGCTGGAAACGGCTTCACAAGTTTCCCTGAGGAGATTTGCAGTAGCAAGTTGGAGTATCTGTGGATAAACAATAATGCGATCCAAAATCTTCCCGACCTTCCCACCTGCTTGCCTTCTATCCAGTTAATTGATATTTCGGGAAATAGTGCCAGCGCTTTGGGCGAAGCTGAAAAGCTGAAAATGCAAGAAAAGCTGCCACAAACGACTTTTATTTGGTAAGGAACTGCCAGGGTCTAAAAAGGAGTCTTTGGTTTCATATTAGTTTTTAGCTTAGGGATGCAAAGTACATAGCTGTCCGATTTGAACCAGTTCAATTTCGGATGCTGTTTGACAGGTGCATTTCCTAATAATAATACGGGAACTTTTATTAGCCCCTGCATTTAAGTGGTAAACAGAAACCGCCTACAAGGGGAGATCCATGCATCTGTTAAAATGAACATTTGATTCCTTCTTCGTATTTTCAAAGAACAATTCAAACGCATGAAAGAAATTGTTCTCATCGACGGTTGTCGAACCCCCTTTCTTAAATCAGGTACGGACTACATGGATTTGATGTCCTATCAATTAGGGCAATACGCCATCAAAGGCCTGTTAGATAAAACGGGCATAGATCCCTCCATTGTCGATCGCGTTATCATGGGGACGGTTATTTCAAACATAAAGACCAGTAATGTAGCACGAGAAGCTGCTACAACTGCAGGTGTTCCGCACAACGTTCCTTGTGATACAGTGGCTATGGCTTGTATTTCTGCGAATCGTGCTATCTGTAATGGAATTGCCGATATCCATGCGGGTCAGGCAGAAGTGATCATTGCTGGCGGGGTAGATAATACTTCAGATTCTCCGATTGGCTACAGTAAAAAGATGCGCAAGAAATTATTCAAAGCGCAGAAATTGAAAACTACGGGAGACATGCTGCGATTTGCCAGTACGCTTCGACCTACAGATTTTCTTCCAGAGCGACCAAAGGTGGCTGAATTCAGTACCGATCGTGTGATGGGGGAGGATTGCGATATCATGGCGGCGCGCTTTAAGGTTAGCCGGGAAGAGCAAGATGCCTTTGCTGCTCGCTCCCATCAATTGGCACACAAAGCTTGGGAAGAGGGTCATTTGGCAAAAGAAGTAGTGCCCGTTGTCACTGCTCCGCATTTTAAAATGGTGGATAGAGATAATGGAGTGAGAGGAGATACTACACCTGAAAAGATTGCTAAATTGCGACCTGCTTTCGACAGAAAATTTGGAACGCTCACCGCGGCCAATTCTTCTTTTTTGAGTGATGGAGCCGCTGCTTGTCTTTTAATGTCTCGATCGAAAGCCGAAGAGTTAAATTTGAAGCCAAAGGCCAAGATTGTTGACTACACTTTTACTGCGCAAGACATTCGCGATGAGTTATTGCTGGGGCCAACTTTTGCCACTGCAAAATTATTGCAACGAAATAATTTGACGCTAAAGGATTTAGACGTAATTGAGTTTCATGAAGCCTTTGCAGGGCAAATTTTGGCGAATTTAAACGCGCTAGCGTCTGATGATTTTGCGAAGAAACACTTGGGACTAGAAGAAGCAGTAGGAGAAATAAATAGAGATAAATTCAATTTGTGGGGAGGATCTTTGTCATTAGGACATCCTTTTGGCGCTACGGGTGCGCGCATGCTGAATACCACCGCTAATCGCCTTCATTTCGAGAAAGGCAAACTAGGGCTTTTAGCAGCTTGTGCTGCAGGCGCACATGGGCATGCTATGTTGATAGAAGCCATTTAGTATTTATTTATTCCTTTCGCTTATTTATTTATTAGTAAAAAAATGCAGTTAGAAGATTTTGTTAGCATAGAAATTGAAGACGGAATTGCCACTTTGTGGTTAGACCGAAAAGGGCAAAAACACAATACGGTTTCTCCTGAGATGATCAGCATGTTTGATTTGGTTTTTGAGGAATTAAATAATAACTCAGAAATAAAAGCAGCAGTAATTATTAGTCGTAAAGATGATTTTATGGCGGGTGCTGATATAAAAGCTTTTGAAATAAATAATCCGGGAGAATTTCGTCCCATTCAGGCAAAAGGGCATGCCTCATTGGCGACCTTAGAGAATAGCAAGAAGCCCGTTGTGTCGGCGGTTCATGGAACGGCCTTTGGCTTGGGCACCGAGCTGTCTTTGGCTTGCCATGCGAGAATTTGTTCGGATGCTCCTGAAACAAAGTATGGATTGCCCGAAGTGAAAATTGGCATTTTACCGGGCGGAGGTGGAACTCAGCGCTTGCCTCGTTTGGTGGGCTTGCAGGCGGCTTTGGATATGATGCTTACAGGAAAGAATATCTATGCTTTTCAGGCCAAGAAAATGGGTTTGGTGGATGAAGTGGTAGATCGCTATAAGCTACACGATGCCGCCAAAAAAATGGCCCGTCAAATGTTGGAGAAGCCGATACAACGCAAGCGTAAGGCATCTCTCCTAAATCGTTTTTTAAACAATACAGGCCCTGGTCGATCTATTGTCTTTAAGAAAGCAAAGGAGCAGGCCAATAAGGCTGCCCGCGGAAATTACCCTGCGATTCCTGCGATTTTCGAATGTGTGGAAACTGGATTAACAAAGGGCTTAGAAGCAGGTTATGAAAAAGAATTGGAATTATTCGAAAAGCTTTTATTGAGCAAGGAAAGTGCAGCTTTGCGTTCGATTTTTTACAACATGACCGACAATAAAAAGAATCCATACAAAGCAGAAATCAAACCCTTGAATACATTAGGAATGATTGGTGCTGGATTTATGGGAGCGGGAATTGCAGAAATAAGTGTAAAGAAGGGAATTAATGTTTTACTAAAAGATTTGAACGTAGATGTTATTGCTGCAGCGAAGAAAGAAATATGGAAAGGATTAAAGAAGAAAATTAAATATAAAACACTCACGAAGGCCAATGCTGAAAAAATTATCGGGCATTTAGTGCCTCGTACAAATTATTACGGTTTCAAGAATGCAGATATTGTCATTGAAGCTGTTGTGGAAAAAATGGATGTCAAGAAAATTATTATTGATGAAATAAAAGAGAATGGAAATCCAGAGCAAATTATTGCTACCAATACATCTTCTTTATCGGTGACGGAAATGGCGAATTATTCGGGCTGTGGAGAGCGTGTGATTGGCATGCATTATTTTTCGCCTGTTCCCAAAATGCCCTTGTTGGAAATTGTGCGAACCGAGCAAACGGCCGATTGGGTAATTGCATCTTGTTACGATTTTGGTCTGCGACAAGGAAAGACTTGTATTGTAGTTAAAGACGGACCAGGTTTTTATGTGAATCGAATTTTGGCGCCTTACATTAATGAATGTATGCTCATGATTGACGAAGGCTTGGAAGTCTCTTTTATTGACAAAGCATTGGCAAAAAAAGGATTTCCGGTAGGTCCTATTAGTTTGTTGGATCAAGTAGGATTAGACATTGCCGCGCATGTAGTGGGAAGCAGTGAGGAATTGGTTGCAGGTAGACCGGGGGTTGAGATCAGTTACGGAATCACGAAAATGTGCGCTGCTGGGCATTTGGGGAAAAAGAATAAAAAGGGCTTCTACAGCTATAATGAAAAAGGTAAAAAGGAGGGAGTTGATAAAAGTATCTATCAATACTTTAAAGGTAATGGAGACAAAAAGCTTGGGGAACCGCTTGTTCAAGATCGCGCTTTGTTTTTGATGCTAAATGAGGCAGCGCTTTGTTTGCAAGAGGGCATAATTGAGAACGCCAAAACGGGCGATATCGGCGCTGTTTTTGGGATCGGTTATCTTCCATTCACGGGTGGACCATTCATGCATATGGACACCTTGGGCATTTCTGAAGTTGTTGAGCGAATGGAGCAGTTGGAAGACAAGTACGGACCAAAGTTTAAACCAGTGCCGCTCTTAAAGGAAATGGCAGAAAAGTCGACAAATTTTCATTCGCGCTAATAAGTGTTTTACTTATCCACATTTTGGAACATGTGTTTCTCAAATCCGTTTGATTCTTAGGTTGCGGGTGCAAATTTATCGCAGTAAATCAAACAACACCTCACCAAAACTCAGGGTCGGCGAATCTAATTCGTCGGCTTTTTTGTTGAGTAAAATCGAAATTTGAGAGCGAAAAGTTGCTAGGAATGATGAATTTTCACGCTCTACAGCTCGATTTGAGCTGTTTTTTGACTAAAAGCTGCCGTTTGGTTAAATTTGCGATGCATTAAAATTAGTTGAACAACCATGGGAAGAGCGTTTGAATACCGCAGAGCCGCGAAAGAGAAGAGATGGGACAAGATGTCCAAAATTTTTCCAAAGCTATCGAAAGCTATACAAGTAGCTGCGAAAGCTGGAGGACCTGATCCTGAAACCAATTCCGCTTTGCGTTCTGCCATTCAAAATGCAAAGGCGCAGAACATGCCTAAGGACAATGTGGAGCGTGCCATTAAGAGAGCCAGTGGGAAAGATGCTGTTGACTTAACGGAGGTGTTGTACGAGGGCAAGGGGCCGCACGGTGTATTAATTGTGATCGAATGTGCTACCGACAATACTACGCGCACTATTGCTAATGTAAAGTCTTACTTCAATAAGGCTGGCGGAAGTTTGGTGCCAACTGGTTCTTTGGAGTACATGTTTAATCGCAAAGCGGTTTTTGAGTTCGATAAGACGGAAGAAATGGACTTAGAAGAACTTGAATTGGAGTGTATTGATGCAGGCTTAGAAGAGATTGAGTTAATGGAAGACACCGTTTTTGCGACGGCTGACTACAAGAGTTTCGGTCAATTGAGTAACAAGCTAGATGACTTGAAAATTGAGGTAAAGAAGTCTGGCTTGCAGCGTATTCCTACCACTCCAGTGGAGTTTGACGAAGAGAAATTGGTCGATATCGAAAAGATGTTGGATAAAATCGAGGACGACGAGGACATCCAGAACGTTTACACCAATATTGCTTAAGTAATAAATGAGAACTGCTGAATCGGTGTGCTTGGGCAGTTAGAGAGATATAGATAAAATTTTCCATACTGTTGAGTAATTATTTTACTCTATCGTGGAACTTTATTATCTTTGCAATCCTTTATAGACATGGTGGTTGTAGCTCAGTTGGTTAGAGCATCGGTTTGTGGTGCCGAGGGTCGAGGGTTCGACTCCCTTCATCCACCCTAGTTCTGAGGAAATCTTTTCGCCCTGCGAAGAGTGATTTACTCAGAGTCAATGTTAATACCTAAAGGTAATCGGAAACGCCTCACAAGGGCGTTTCCTTTTTTTCGGGATGTAGCTCAGCCAGGTTAGAGTACAGGTCTGGGGGACCTGGGGCCGGAAGTTCGAATCTTCTCATCCCGACAGTTAAGCGTTTAGAGAGAGTTTTGCTGAAAAGTGAAGCTCTTTTTTTGTTTGGTTATCAAGGGTTTATGCGTTTAGCTGATTTTTTTCAATCAGACGTAATTCAGAAAAAGGTATCACAAATGTGGTACCTCTAAAAAGCT
>CALFBW010000139.1 GCA_937951415.1 uncultured Chitinophagales bacterium
TAATTAAGTTGGACTTTAAAACCCGTTTTCGCTAAAAAAAGCCAGCAAAAAAGCGTTTGCTTATAGTGATCAGCATCGGAGGCGTAAATCTCTTCTGCCAGATCTCGAATTAGTAGAAAATACAGCCAATCGGTTAACCGATAGTGCTCCCGAATTTGTAGCAGTTCTCCCAGGGTAGCTTCATATTGACTTGCTGGAATGTTCTGATAAAAATCCAGTAACATTTCATCCGTGAGGGGCAAATTCACTTCTTCGAAGAGACTTGAATTGTGGGTAAAACTTAAAGAGATTTCCAGAAAAGAAAGGCTAACCGTTTGACTACCCGCATTTTCCTGCTCAAGATCAGACGCCCTCTTCACTTGCTCTACTTGAGGAGAAACAGGTAGAGATAATCCAAGTAGGAAAAAAAACAATATGAGGCTTGTAGGTTTCAATTAACTTCTTTCGTCATTATTTAGGCAGCAAAAATAGTTCCTTAGTACGCACCTTAGTACTCAAATGCGTCCGAAACTAAATAATTACTTATTTCTCACGCACAAAACTTTGACGAACAATGAGAAACAAAGTTTATTTACAGATGATTTAAAAGAAAGAAAACCAATAGATAAATCCAAAGAATGTCCAAAAAGTGCCAGTATCTGTTCAGTAAAATCAACTGATTTTCACTTTTAGGATCGCTGAAATACAGCAAGTTCTCTACAGGATCCTTCCACTTTTTTCGACTTTTGAAATACAAATAAAACAAGATCAACATCCCTGCGAGGACATGCAAAGCATGCAGACCAGAAATAAGATACAAATAGCTACCATCAGGGTGGCCGCCTAGATAAATCCCTTTGAGTTGTAAGTGGTACCAACCATAGATCTGAAAACCTACAAATCCACAACTCAAGGCGACCGACCCAGCAAAGTACTTTCGCAAGGATGCTAAATCGCTGTTTCGAAAAGCGCCCAAGGTTTTGTGGATGCAAAAACTGCTGGCAGCTAATACTAGCGCACTAACAACAAACCATTTCGGGAAACCGAACTGTGTCCATTTCCAGCCCGCACTAGAAAACAGATAGGCGGCTGTTAAGGCCAAAAATAAAACGGTGATGCCGGCAAGGGCAAAATTCAAAATGATGAGCAGTGGATTACTGAAGTCCATCTGCTGTTTTTCATCCTTGTGTCCTAGAGGTTTTTCGTAGCTCATCTTCAATAAATTGGACTGATACGCTTAAAACTGCAAGAAGGCTTGTAAATGTGATTCAATAGCTTTGGAGGTTCCTTCGTCACTTACTGCTCCCTCTGCATTCAATACACCATCAATTCCCGATATAGGCAGTTTCGCTGGAAACGTGATGCTTCCAACGTGGTTCAACACTGTCGCAAATTGATCCATACTTCTCAGACTTCCCGCTCGACCAGCAGATACTCCTATCATACCTGCCTTCTTTCCTTTGAAAGTACCTGCATATTCACGGATAGAAGCAGCATCTATAAACAGTTTGAGTGCTCCTGGATAACTTCCGTTATATTCAGCAATAATGAATAAGTACTTTTCGGCTGGAATCATTGATGCATCTTGCCACTTTTGCACCTGACTCGATTGACCTGCTGGACTATACATTTCGGCATTCATTGCTGTTAGGTCCAATTCTTCGAGGTTTATATATTGTACAGACTGCTCGGTCAATGCTTTCAACTGCTCCACACAATGCTTCGCTATCAAATGACTTTTACTTCCTTTGCGGTTCGTTCCGCATATTACTGTGATCATTTCTCTTCTTTTATCTCTCCGTAAAATTACGGAGAATGTTTAGCTCTGGGCTTTGCGGAAGTAACGTCCATGACTGGTCTTCGTTCAAGGAATATCCATTTATTTAGTGTTTTAATGATAGGAATCAAAATTGCTACCAGTTCGTTCTTGGGCTTGCTTCTAGAAGTCTGACTCCACCATATAAGATCGATAAGGTGTAATTTTGCGCCCTCATGTATTTTGCTCGTCTAGATTTAGAAAAAAAGTTTCAACTCAGCGTGGTCTTACCACTGGTGTTTTGCACTTTCATTTGTTTATTCTATCGAGGAGTACAGAGCCATGCACATTTGGTTTTCAGTCAGTTGTTTACGGAAAATTATTTATTAGCAAAACTGTTTTTTCAAGAACAATTACCGCTGAGCGATTTTATGATTTACAGCTTACCTGAGGGATTATGGGTATTTAGTTTGAGCTTGTTGGGCTCAAAATTTTACCTTGATATGGGTGAAAGACCATACAATTTATGTCATTTAGCAATTGCCTTCGCCACTGGTTTGGAGTGTCTTCAGTACTTTCATGTTACAGATGGAACATTCGACATTCTTGATCTAGGCGCGTCTTTGTTCTTTTGGCTGCTTGCCTTATTTATTATTGAAGAAAATCGTGTTTTATGGAAAGCAAGACCGATCAGCGATTTTCGTTTTGCCATTTTCTTCCTTGCCTTCGGAGCGGTATACTTTTCAGAGACACTTTAGCAGCTTAGCTAAATAAATAGCTTTGGGACAAAAAATTAAAGTCGCACCGATAGACTTTGACCGTAAGTCCACATCTATTTGGCAGTACAATCTAGCTCCATCCTTCGCTGGTGATCTTCCCTTTTTCCCTTGGGCTTAAACTTACTATTTTTCATCAACAGTAGACTGCTCACTTTCCTAACGAAGTCAGGATATCGTTCCCTTTGTTCAGGATTGAGTAGTGCTTCCACATCATTAAAGTGCTGTCCCGTTTGCTCAATTTTCTTTCTCTCTAATGCAGCGTAGGAATCAACTAATGATAAGGTCGTGCTGTCATTAGCTGATTGAGAAAAAGCATCAAAATACTTTTCTAATAAATCAACTTGCTGTCTTTCGATCTCACGCATTTGCTGGCTGTGCTTAAAAGCGTAACACTTAAAGTCAGGCAACTGCTCTTCTTGCAAAGCTAAGATTTCAACAACTTTATTATGCAATCCTCTAGGGCCGTGATTTTTATTCTTAATCACGAAAAACATCGTTATCAGTGCAATATTTAGACAAAGCAACGAGAAAAATCCCCATTTATATATTTTACTGCTTTCCATTAATCATAGATTTCGAAATCAGAAATAAAGGCTGGTGCCGACTGGCTATTGCTTCTCGCTATATCTTCCAAATGTGTCAAACTCTGATAGAAGACACTAAAGTTCAAACCAAGAAACAACAGGGCAGCAACGGCCCAGCCAAGGGCTTGCATGCTGCTTAACTTTCGAACTTTACATGCATCAATTTTCGATTCAATTTTTTCAAAAAGATCGTCTGGAGCAACAGCTTTCGGAATATTGTGCAAGCTTGCTAAGGTCTCCTCCACCCACTTTTGATCAGCTTTTTCCATAAGATTCTCTTTGCCTACTATTAGACGTCATTTTCTATTTTTTCCTTCGTGTCGCTTCAAACTTTTGTAATATCTTACGCAAATTAGCTTTCCCACGTTGTAATAGAGATTCCACAGCCTTCAAGCTAAACTCCATAATCTCAGCCACTTCCTTTCGGGGCAAGTCATCTACAAAACTCAATATAATTGCGGTTCTTTGTTTGTCTGCCAATAGATTAATGGCAGACAAAAGTGCTTGTTTTCGTTCCTTTTTTTCCATTAGGGCACTCGGATCATCGAAGCTTGTAATTTCATCCTCAAACACTTCTCTTGACGGCTGAATTCGTCTCTTGCGCTTTTCAATATTGTCTTTGCAAGCATTGATACAGATTCGATACACCCATGTTGCCACAGAAGAATCTCCGCTAAAGTTATGAGCGAAACGAAATATTTTGACAAATACTTCCTGGGTAACTTCTTCCGCCTCGATGGGATTCTGCAGGTAGCCTAAAGCGATATTGTAGACTCGATCTCCTAAGGAAGTATACAGCTGGGCAAAAGCCTCCCGATCTCCTTTTTGTACTCGTTTTAATATTTCTCCTAGTTGATCCAAAGGATTCAAAAGTAGTTAAAACTTTTAAGGGAGAAATTTGAAGCAAATAAACACAAACTAGAAGACCCAATAAAGACCGGCTTTGAAATTACGACCCGCCCCGGAAATTCCAGAGGAAAATGGACGATAGTGTTTGTCTGCAATATTCTCCAAAGCAACGGAAACCCGAACCTGCTTATTAATTCGATAGGAAGCGTCCAAATGGATCAACCACCAAGCCGGGGTTCCGTCAAAACGGGCCTCCTCTAATTTGTCTTCTGAAAAGGTCGAATACTGTTCTAAAGTTTTAGCGGCATTATATAAGAGGCTAAAATTAGCAGTATATCGATTTCGTTTTGCCTTAACTCTTAGGCTGCCATAAAGCGGAGGAATATGACCGAGTGGTGCGTCAGCATCTAAGTCTCGCCCGTAAGTATAAACAATGGACTTTTCCATTTCTATACCGTTTGTCAATCGAAATTTCATTTGCAGGGAACCACCCCAAATGACAGCTTTCCCAACATTGGTATTTGCATAAACACGACTATTTATTCCTGAAAAAACGATACTGTCTTGACCAGCAACTTGAAAAAAACTTCGGCGAATTAGATCATCCAAATAGGAATAAAAACCATCCACTTCGAGCATCAATGCATCAGTCAAATTTGAAGAAAATTGCAGGTCAAGGGTATAAGATTTCTCTGCATTTACTTCAGCATTAGGAACTACGACAGCTCCTAAAAAAGGATCGAATAATTTTCCTACATCATCAATATTGGGCGCTCGAAAACCAGAAGACAAATTCATCGTAAAATTGGTATTTTCAGAAAGGAAATACTTCGCACTTAAGGCAAGGGTGAGCGCTAGATTGCTGCCAGAAGTTCCTTCAAATGGAAAGTCATTTTGTCCTTGGAGGTCATAAGCTGTATTGAGGCCAATTCCATTTAAACGCATTCCTCCAGAAAATTTCCAAGAGCCATTGGGAATAAATTTCAAAGAGGCGAAAGAAGCAGTCGAACTCATAGAAGCCTTGCCATCAGGATAACGGGTTTCAATGGCAACTTCAATTTCATCAGGAGTATTTATATCTTTTTGAAAGGCGGAAGAATTCAAATAGTTCCACCATAATTCTGCCCCATATTGTAACACCCATTCTTTATTCCATTCTTTCCGAAAATCAACATTTACATGAATCGCTTTTAATTGCTCCAATTGTGTTTCCTGCAGACTCGATTGGTATATTCGTCTAATTCTACTTTCCTGAATTGCCTGATAAGCTGTTTGAAAAACAGCTTTATCGAACCAACGATTTCCTCTATTGTATTTTGCAGTAAAGCTTGACATGAATCTCTTTTGCGGTCCATAATCCCATTGTGCGAATCGCAACACCCCATCTCTGTAGTCATTCAATCGATCAAACCTGGGAATATTAGAAGAGCTAGAAGACTGTAAATTCAGTATAAAATCCCAATCATTATTCGGGCGATATCGAAGTTTTTGAATCCAATCTATTTGATCATATGCAGTAAATCGCATTTTGTTTGGATCATCATTTACTATTATTGAATCTTGTCCATCAAAAGTGGCAATATATTCAGGTCGCAATCCCCAAGCTCCATCCTTTTCTCTTCTATTTTTACCAATACGTAAATCGCCGAAGGTTCTCTTACTAAAACTTCCTAGGTAAGCCCATTTCTTTTTACCAATAGAAAAGTGTCCGTGCTGAGAAAATTCAGCCGTTGCACTGCTGACCCACATACCCATGGTTCCATCAACTTTCAGTTTATCATTTGCCGATAAAAGCGGATCAATGGTTCGATAATGGACTAGACCACCTAGGGCATCACTACCGTGCAATAATGAAGAAGGTCCAAATTTAATTTCTACACTTTCCAAAATAGCGGGATCGATGGTAACACTATTTTGCAAATGCCCTGAACGATAAATCGCATTATTCATTCTCAGACCATCAACCATTAGCAAAACTCGACTAGCCTCCAATCCGCGCAAGACTGGAGAGCCGCCTCCCTGTTGCGATTTTTGTACAAATACTTTACCTGAATGCTCTAAGAGATCAGCAGCCGTTGGAGGATTATTTTCTAGCACAGCTGACTTTGCGGGAATAATGGAAATGTCTTCGAATAAATCAAGCAAACGATCATCCATTCTATTTACCTTCAAAACAATTTCCGAAATATTGCCGACGACTCGATCCAAGTAAATAGTATCATTCCAAGAGAATTCCATGCCCAATTTTATATCTAAGGAGCGATAAGATGGATGAGTAAGTCGAAGGAATGCAGCTTCTGAATTTTCCCAAATTATTCGACCATTTTCATCGCTTAAACTAGAGAATTCCTCTTCTAAGTCAAATACATAAACTTCTTTAATAGCTTGATTGCTTTCTCTATCAAAGACAAAAAATTCCTCCTGCGCCAGCAAATATGTACTAGCAAAAAAGAATAAAAAAGTGAAGAGATTTATTTTAAAAAGAAACATGATCAGGGATAATATATTTCTACCTGAAGTTGGGGAGAGGTAATTGTATGAGCCGCTAAATTAGGATTTTGGAGCGTAGGGAGTTGCGCAAGATTAATCGTCAGTTTCTCGTGTAAATCCTTTTTTCCTGCTTGTGGTGTTTCATCGCAGTCGCTAAAATATTTCTTATTGTAAACACAGTTTCCGGTAGATAAATTAAAATCTGTACTGGTAAACTCTAAGCAATGACGCTCCACTATATTGGTACTTCCAATCAAATAAAAGCCTTCATTTTGGTAACGATATTTGTGATGCGTTGACCATTTCCATGAGCTTCCACCATAGTGGTAAATGTGCAGAATTCCTGCTTCAATTTCTACGTGGTGAAAGGGATCTCCCATCATTCCTCCTGCATCACTTTCCAATATTGCGTTTCTGGAAGAAGTCCAATAATCCCAACGCTCTTCACCATTTTTATAAATGACTAAGTGACGAACAGTTCCCATATCGCCCATTTCATTTGTATCGAAAATCATGACTCGTTCGGCAATTCCATCTCCATCTAAATCACCTTCAGTTTCAGCTATGATGTCGCCGAAACGAAAATCGGTCGAAGCCGTCTGCCCTTCCATATTAATATTAAAAAAAATGATGCTAATAAAGGCTACCCACAATGGAAAATAGAGTCGATTCTCACTTTTATTTATTTCAAACACCATAGTCTTTTAAGAATTAGTTCTTGGAAGAATGATTCGAAAAGTAGTTCCCTCTCCTACTACTGATTTTGAAACATAGATTTTTCCGTTGTGGTATTGTTCCACTATTCGTTTACTGAGCGATAATCCTAAGCCCCAGCCTCTTTTTTTAGTACTGTATCCTGGTTTAAATACGTCATTGAAGTTTCCTTTTGGAATCCCCTTCCCAGAATCGGAAACGTCAACAATTACATTTCTATTTTCTTCTTTAATGTGTAAGCCTATTACCCCTTCCCCTTCCATAGAATCCAAGGCATTTTTGAGCAAATTTTCTACTACCCAATCAAGCAAAGGAGGACTAAAAAGTATTGTCAATTCACCGCTTTCTTCTAAGTTACTAACGAAGCGAATTTTCGAAGCCGCTCTTCTTTTGACGTACTTTAGTGTTTTCGACAAACAAGCCACAACGTCTTCTTCTTCTAATTTTGGGGCGGCTCCGATTTTACTGAAGCGGTCAGCTATGAGGTTCAGTCTTGAAACGTCCTTGGTCATTTCTTGCCCTACCTTTTGAATTGATTCAGAATCTTGCGCTTCCAGATAATCTGCCCAAGCCATCAGCGAAGAAAGTGGAGTTCCAATTTGGTGGGCTGTTTCTCTCGCCATTCCTACCCAAACTTGATTTTGCTCTGCCCGTCGTGCCCAGCTAAATGCTAGATAAGAAATGAGTAGAAAAGACCCAATAAAGCCCATTTGGATGTAAGGATACATTTTCAATTGCGCTAAGACTTTGGAATCTTTATAATAAATGAAGTTTTTTCCTCCTTCAAATGAAATACTCACCGGTTCATAACCGCCTTTCATGGCTTTCAATTGCGATTGGATGTATTCCCTATCTTCTTCATTTTGCATTTGATCTTTTTCAAGACCAAAATTCTTAGCGCCCGTTATCTCTCCTTGGTTATCTACCAAAATTACGGGAATGTTTACGTTTTCACTCAGAACATTTAGTAGAAAAGCTTGATAGTCTCCATCGGCAGTTGGTAAATCCTCGAATACCTTCGCAAGCATGGTCACTTTCTTCTTCTCCTCTTTTGCGAGTTCCTTGGCAAGTTGGTTATTATAGATAAGCGAGCAAAGCACAGCAAGAATTGCTATGACTAAGATGATGAGTTTCCAATAAAATTTGCGTTGATAAATATTCATCATATTGCTGCTGTGCGGCTACTAGTTACATCTAAAATCGTACTGTGTTTGTAATAGTTCTCTCAAATTGATCTTTTGAACGGAAGCATCTTTTCTAAAACGTTGCTCTACCTTCTTTTTGGTGCTTTTTTCTGTTCTTGGCTTGTCTGATGAACCATATACCGAAAAGTAGTAGTTCAAACCTCCACGATCATTCTTCTCCACCGATTTACTGTTTTTATTTTTGTTAAAAAAGCGTTTACCTAAGTAGTCCAAAAGATCTACTTTAAAATGGTAGTAAAGGCCATCCTCTAAAGTATGTGCTGCCGCCATATCAATATTAACGATGTTAGAGGCTATGGTCATACGTGGAATTTGCAATTGCCAGTCTTTAATAAAGATTTGATTCTTCAAAGGTAGAAACTCCACCTCTGCCAATCGATCGGTTTTATCGTCCATCATCTCCATTAGGGGCTTAAAATTCATCAGTTTGAATTCTTCCAATTCAATGTCTGCGCTCATCTTTAGTCGTTGCTTTTTGAGTCGCCATTTTTTATCCCAGTTCGCAGTAGCCAACATATTGACAGTCAACAAGCCAGAGACATTTTCCGCTTTTATTTGTTCTTGTTTGAAGTCTTCCATTTCCAATAACATTCTCTGGAGATCTAGGCCAGCAATGCGAATTTGTGTTTGTCCTTTCCATTCGGCCTTATCGTCTTTGTGGTAATTGGCACTAAATCGCCCCTGACCATCAAAAGCATGAAACAAGAGTTCTTCTATGATAAAGTCGCGCCCTTCCCAACAAAGTTCTCCCCAAAGATCCGTAACTGCTGCTTTACCTTTTTTGATTTTATCCACCTTTAGATTTACAAAACCAGAAAAAGGAGATACATCGAATGCTTCACCAGGCTCGACCTCTTGATTTTCATCATCTGTCGCATCAGACAAGCTAGGAATCCACTCTTCTAGGTCAATCATTGGGCTTTTCAAGTCCAAATCAACAACGACTCTTGGGCTTTCCGAAAGACTGTCTTGAGACATCATGTGCGACAAATAAGGAAGATAAGCTCCTAGAGATCCACTGACTTGAATGAGGGAGTTTGGTGTTGCCAATGTCATTTTATCGATGTCAAGATCATCACCCAAAAGAGCCCCGTCAAAAGCCACTGATGTTTTAGGAAATCCTTCTCGCTCCCACTCCATCCCACTGACTCCTACTTTTCCGCTAGCATCGTATTTGACTTTATTGTCAGAAGAGCTTGTTTGACTAAGTATTAAATCCTCTACAGTGATCAATCCGGTTAGTCCTGTAATGCCCATATCTTCCAGCGCATCCTGAAAGAAAAGCAGGTCAATAACACCTGAAGATTGCCATTCCATCTTCGTCTCTTCACCGCCTTTTATTCGTAAACTTTGTTCAATGGCATGACCATTCATCTCAGCAGTAATGTTCGGAATGTCTATTTGAAGGTCGGTCATCGATTCATTAGCAGACTTGTGAATCGTTCCAGCAAAGGCAATTTCATCAATTTCTTGGCGACCTTTCTTCCAGTCCAGGCTTCCCTTGTCCAAAGAAAAGTGCCCATTAATTTCAGGCTGTTCGGTCTTTTTCCATGCCCCTTCAATATTTGCCTGAAAGTTTAGCTGTCCATAAGGTTCAAAATCTTCCAAAAAATACAGTTGCTCTTCTGGTAGGAGGTTTAAAAAGCTTGCTAGTCCGAGATCATCACCCAGAAGCTCTAAGTCCATTCTGGTGTCTTCACCATCAAAATCAAACCAGCCAGACATTTTGAACTCATTGCGTTCTATGTCCAAATCAAATTTGGAAAATTCATAACGTTCGTCTTCCAAATTTCCGTTTACACCTGCTTGTAAGAAAACAGAACGATCAGCCAAGAAGATATCACCGCCATTCGACAACTCCTTTAAGGTAGCCTGGCCTTCCAAGTTGGCTTTGTAATCTTCTCCGCGGTACTTTCCATTCCAGGTTCCACTGGAGTTTTCAAGTATTAGGTTGTTTTTCGTCTTTTGGTCGAAATACATCAATTTCAAAGACTCAAAGGAAGCTTCTTCAAAACTCAGGTTTGTACTTCCCTCACTGTCCTTCCATATATCCCAGTTATAGTCTCCATTGGGTTTCGTCACCAAATGAAGTATTCCTTCACTTATGACCATTTCCCTTACACTTATCTGTTCCTTGAAAAGATCGCGAAGATCAAAAACGAAGGCAAAGTCATCGGCATATAACAAGGTGTCTCCTTTACCGAAAGCATCTTTCACCAAAAAATCACCAAAGTGCATGGCAGCAGAAGGAAAATTCGAAAAAATCGACATCTCTACTTCTCCCGAGAAATCAGCTCCTGACTTGAGCTGTGTATTCATAATGGTCAGAAATTTCTGCTCTAACTGATCGCGATACATCAAATTCACGATTTGACTTATTGCAACAAAGAGCAAGAAGATAAAGCCGAAGAAGAAGAGAAAGCGTTTAAAGCTGAAAAATGAAGTGCCTGACATGATGCAATATTACTCGAAGTACCGAAAGAATAGGGATTTAGAAAAATATTCAGTTTTTTTTCTAAAAATTTGGTAGAATTAAAAAAGGCCGTGTATATTTGCATTCCCTTAACGAAGGGCGTTTAGCTCAGTTGGTTCAGAGCACCACGTTTACACCGTGGGGGTCGTAGGTTCGAATCCTTCAACGCCCATTAAATTGACCTCCAATTACCTAGTAATTGGAGGTTTTTTTTATGCCTTCACTTTACTAGGATCAATTCATATCTCAAAGCTCTAGATAACTGCTTCCATTCTACGATTAGAGCTCATTCACTCCATATTGAAGGTATCTGTCTTCGATTCATTCTCAAAGTACAATTGCAGTAGAACGAGTTTCCTGTTTTTCCCCTAGAAAGTAAAAGACCCAAGACCTCCTAGTCTGAACTTGCTAATCGTAGGATCTGAGAGGATGTCCGTTGCATCCGTTCATAAGTTTTTGGAACAAATTCTGGTCATTTTTTGCCTCCCTTATCAAAAATCAGTTCTAAAAGTGGAAGAAATGTGCATAAAAAACGTCTCGGAAAAATAGAAAAAGCTCGGAAAAACACAATGAATATCGTAACCAGTTATATTTTATCATACTTTATAACTACCTATTATTCTAATACTTGCACAATACATGACAGCTATTTGACAAAACAAGACTCCAAAAACCACTCGGAAAACACTTTGGAAACGTCGATTTTTTGTCTTTGGAACTACCATTTTAGATTTTGATCTTAGGGTCTCAGAAGCGCGTGAAACATTTCGAAACCAAAACTTCTAGCGATATGCAAGCAGGACTATATAAAGCTATTCCAGATCCCAATTCTCAACTTATGGACATCAGTTCCTTTGTGGAAAAATTTCCTTCGGTTGTCTTCAAGCGTAAGGAATTTGTTTATCAGATTGATTCATCGACGCAAAAAATCTACTTCTTAGTTAAGGGTAGAGTAAAGTTGGGCCGTGAAGGAGAAACGTCCAAGGGCATCATAACAGATTACCTTTCTAGTGGTGCTTTCTTTGGAGAGCAAGGACTAAACGGACAAAGAGAGCGGGTGGAATTCGCTCAAGCGGTTGACGATGTGGAAGTAAAAGTTATCAAGCTTGCTACACTCCGTGAAATGATGTTAGAAAATGGAGCTTTTGCTTTACACTTTACGCAGCTTCTAAGTC
>CALFBW010000140.1 GCA_937951415.1 uncultured Chitinophagales bacterium
CGTTTCTGAGGAGAATCTGGAAAAAATAAAGGGCAGTGCTGCCGTAATGGTAAAAGGACATGGAAAAGGTAGAGTCATCGCTTTTGCAGACAATCCTAACTTTAGAGCCTTTTGGTTGGGTACTAATAAATTATTCTTAAATGCTTTGTTTTTTGGGCACACTATCCGCAGTGGAACAGCCGATTAGGAAGCTCTTCTTTACTTTTCTGTGACCTTGAAGGGAGGTGCAGAATCATCTTTCTTTTTATCTTGTCGATATGAAGAAGAAGTAGCGGAAGATATTGCAGCAGGTGTTTTAGGAAGTGATAACTTGTTGACAGAGATCTCCGCCTATATTAATCCTGCGAAAGACAATTTTGTAATAAATGTAGCCATCAGTTTGGGAAATATTGCTAGTGTTTCAGTGGTTCCATTGAGGAGAAGAGTAACTCAAGAAAGCAAAATATTTAGTGAGTCACGATTTGAATTTGGCTGCTCTTGGCTAAATTGGGGTATTTATCTATTGGGAATAAATGAATAAGGAGGAAAGTCCACTTATCAGAGAATTGTAGTTCAACGCTGGAGTAGTTATTTTTAAATAATATTTATTGTCTCAAAGGAGTGTTTGCAATTTTTAGCAAATAATTAGTTTCGCCCCAAATTTTATTCGTGACATTTCTTTGACCTTTTCCTGACTTAAGGCTGACCGTACTTTCTGCGTTCTGTCATATCTTCGAATTAAACACCAAAAAATCAAGATATGAAAAAGATCTTTACATTATTTGCCGTATTTATTTTTACAATTCCATCACTTTTCTTTGCCAATGTGCAGGCGCAAGATTGTGTACCGACTGCCTATAAAAAGTTAGAAGTTAACGATGTCAGTTTGGGAGTACTAAATGGAGGAGATATGTTTTGGGACCTCAATAACAACTGTTATGAAGTACCGAAAGGGGGAGGCGTTAATGCCCTTTTTGCTGGAGCGCTTTGGATGGGAGGAGTGGATGATCAAGGTAGTTTAAAATTGGCTGCCCAAACGTACCGACAATCGGGCAACGATTTCTTTCCTGGACCTCGTCCCAGCTCAGAAGATGAAGCAGAGACTTTTTGTGACAATTTCGACAAAATATGGAGGGTGAGTGCGCAAGAAATTGCAGATTTTAGAAGCGCTTTCGAAAATGGTGCAATTCAGAGTCCAGACGATATTCCGGAAAGTATACGAGAGTGGCCCGGAAGAAATAACATTGTCTCTGAAGCAGCTCCCCTTGATAGAGAATTAGCGCCATTCGTTGATTTAAACGAGAATGACCAATATGATCCTCTATTGGGAGAATATCCGGCAATAAAAGGAGATGAAGCACTTTGGTGGATTTACCATGACGAGGGTGAACATTTGGCAACTGAAGGTTTGCCATTGGGGGTCGAGATTAAGACGATGGCTTATGCTTTTGTAGAAGAAGGTTTAGAGTATTCTACCTTTTACGATTATTCAATTACAAATAAATCAGATGATCCTCTCAATGGGTTTTACATTTCCAAATACATTGATGTTGATTTGGGTTGCTTTGAAAATGACTACGTTGGTTGTATTCCAGATGAAAATTTGTCTTACGGATACAATGCTACAGCAGAAGACTGTCCCAATGGTTACGGAGAGGATTTGCCAATAATAGGTATCAAGCTTATTAAAGGCATGGAAGATGCAAATGGAGAAGAACAAGGAATGAGCTCTTTTATTTATTACAACAATGATTTTTCGAATAACGGAAACCCAGAAACAGCCGAGCATTACTACAACTATTTGCGAGGCAAATCAAAGACTGGTGAGGATATAATCGTTCCTGAAAATGTACCAGAAATCGGAGGAAATACTAGCTCCTTTATGTACAGCGGAAATCCAAGTCAGAGCGATGAGTGGTCGGAGTGCACCATGGCTTCTCCGATTGGAGATCGTCGATTTTTAATGGGTTTGGGAACAATTGACTTGTTGCCGGGGCAGCAAACAGCATTTACTTTGGGAGTGATATGGTCGAATGAAAATACGCTTCTTTGTCCTGAAATAGATCAATTTACTGAGCATGTAAATGAGGTAGTAAGTACATACGAAATTCAGATTGCTGCCGATATTGCTGCTGGAATAAACGATAAAAATGCACTTTCAATTGCAATTTCTGTATTCCCCAACCCAGCTTCTGATGTAATTTACTTGGAACTAGAGGATGCTGAAAATAGCATAAAGGAGATTTCGATGCTGGATGCTGCAGGATCGACTATTCAAGTCGAAAGTAAGAATCAGAGAAATACGTTTTCTATGAAAACAGGTGGGCTGAAGAGCGGTCTTTACTTCCTTCGAATTCAGCTAGGCAATGGAAATCTAGTTTTGAAAAAAGTGATTATAGATTAGTGTTGAGTGTTTGAATGTAGAAGAAGCGACTGGTCAATGGCTGGTCGCTTTTTCTTTTATTAGCTAAGGCAACTCCTTAAAGCTTGCAGCAATCTTTGGAACAACGGCCTCATAATTCTCGGTCCATTGCTCCCAATGCCAAATTACTAGGTGATAGATTGCATTTTCTCCCTCTACAAAGTAGTGATGATATAGTAAGTCTTCTTGAATAGCACCTACGCCGCCCACATTTGCTAAAATGACTTTCGATTCGTACGGCATACCATTTATTTCTCCTTTATCTGAAGACACTTCTTCGAAGGACTTAACGCCGGCTTCAAATTCAGATAGACGTAATTTCTTAAAGGCTTGAATCTCTTTTGTTGCCTCGGCCTTAGGTCGATCCACTAAGAAATAGAAATTCCGATATTTATTACCTCCTTGTATGCCTGCAGTAGGACTGAAGCTGTGGTCAGATTCTAGGTAATCTGGAACCTCTAGCGCTATCTTCCATTCTAAATTATTAATGGTTTTCCACTCATCTTTATAGGAACAAGATGTAATACCCAATAGAAGAACTGCCAAGGCAAACCATTTCATTTTTCTTATTTTAGCTTCGAAAGTACAGTGTACGCACAGAAAGAAAAAAGGGAAGGCGAAAATTGTTCTCGAATTCCTCAACTATCTCTCAAATTAATAGTTTGGTCTTTATGAAAGGATTCTTATCTACACCAGCAGATAGCTTACATCGGGTTAGACCCTTTCACATGGCTGTTTTACAAAGCCTGGCAACCGTGCTCATCATGTTGGCCCTTAGTTTCTTTGCTGCCGATCCAGAAATAGAGTGGCTCCTCGCTCTTGCTTCTATTCTTTTGTATGCTTGGGCAGTAGCTGTCGTTGGCTTTTTTAATCTGCACTGGAAGCGTTTCATGTTCCTTGCAATTCTTGGTTATATCCTAGTCAATGCGGTCAGTCTCGGGGCCGCGCATTTCTTGAGCGACTCTAATTTTAAAGACTTACCAGAATTCCAGTTGATGCTAAAAGCTGCGACGATATTTTTTGGAGTTTCTCTGTTTATGTCTCGCTTTATTCGAGGAATCCGAGAATTTATCGACAATAACTAGCAGTTCAGTCGCTTAACGATTGATGAATTCTAGCAATTCTATACCCATCATATCTAGGCTGTTTCTTGAATTGGATAAAAGAATGACCGCAGTATTTGTGTCTGGAACAAATGCTACATACGACGAGAATCCACCTGTTCTACCAGAGTGTGTATAGATTGGTGCTTGTCTTTTCCCTTTTTGAAAAACATGCCAACCCCAAGCCATGTGTAAACCACGCTTCTCCGTTTGTTCTTGAGATTCCAAGCAAAAAGCAAAAGCACTTTCTTCTTTTGCAACAAGAAATGCTTGCGTAAAAAGAGCGAGATCGTGCAAAGAGCTCTCCAATCCCTCGGTCCCAACCATAACAGGAAAAGTCCAATTTTTAGCTGCCTTTTGATTCAGTCGCTTTCCTTCAAGTCGAAGATGTGCAGGAGAATTATCAGTGTATAAATGATTCAGCTGCAACGGTTTGCTTAAGTAGCGTATCAAGAGCTCTTCGTAAGAAAGACCAGAAGCCCGCTCAATAATATGCGAAAGTATGCCATAAGCAAAATGCGAGTACAGGAATTTCTTCTTTTTTGAAATTTGAGTAGTGGAAATTTGCTCTAGAAGAAGCTCCTCATTGTATTGCGAATACGGATCATCTAGGTCAACGATGCCACCCATCTGACGTTGTAAACCCGAAGTGTGTACGATCATTTCACGTAGACTAATAGCCGCAACTTCTGGTGAAAGTTGATCGTTTATCTCTGGGAAAAATTGCTCGAGACGGTCTTCGGGGCTCAAAATGCCTTCCTTTATTAAGGCTGCGGCTAAGTAGGCCGTAAAGACTTTCGACAATCCACCGATCTCAAAAACAGCGCTGTCGGTCAAGCCTGAAATGGTATCTGCTGTTGATTCATCAGGAAGGAAGTACTCATAAACATATCCTTCCGAAATAACTGCAATCGCTAGCTTGTCGTTTTGACTTGCCTCCAAATATTCTTCACTCCATGCTGCTACATAAGCATCCAGTCTGGGGCTCTCTGAAGTCATCAGTTGCCCGAAACTGTTTAGGCTCAGTAAACTGACTAGCAAAAAGCAAAAAGTGATAGAAGAACGATGGATCATTTGGCCGTTTAAAAATGCACTGATTATCAGTGTCTGAAATTGAACGAATATTTTTTAGAAATACGAGGCAGAAAACGCAGACTCAGCTGGGTTTTGACGAGGCTTTCTAAGGAAGTAGTTTTGAAAATATCAATGTCGTCGGGAACCAGTTCAAATCGGACAGTTGTAGACTTTGC
>CALFBW010000141.1 GCA_937951415.1 uncultured Chitinophagales bacterium
AGTTCAGCTTTGGAATGAAAACAATGAACGCATCGGATTACAGAAGATCATAAAAATGTAATCCACTCTTTTAAAAAATAATAAATAGAAACTCCTTAGGAGCGACCTACCATTCGAATAAGCGATATGTCGCTCCTAAGGAGCTTTATCTGGATACAAAACTATTGCTAATAAGGTTTCGCCACCCTGTGGCTCTTAAAAGAAAACCTCCCGAATAATTGCAGGTAATTCCTCCACAATTTACACTTTAAAACAAGATCAATTTAATTTTCAAAATCCTCGCGAAAGGGCTTAATGAATCTTTCATTCTTTGCGTAAATGGCAAAAACGATTTTTTTAAAGCAGCCTTTAAAATCAGTATCGAGTATTTCTCGAAAATAGCGCGCAATGTCTTGCGGATCATTCTGAAATACCCCACAACCCCAGGCACCTAAAACCAAGGTATTGTGTTTATTTACAGCAGCAATCGCCAGCACTTTTTTGATTCGACGTTTCATCACCGTTTCAATTTCAGCAATTCTCTCTGGCTCCTGTCTCTTCACCACACCCGTATTTACCGCAGGCGCTGTAATAATTGCGCAGGAACTCGCTGTATCTAAGTTCACTCCTTCTTCATCTTTTATTAAAGGAACATTCGGACTGTAAATCATGAAGTCGGTATACATGCATGATTTCGTTTTCCGATTCACTTCATAATATTCTGTGGCTTCGAGCAAACATGGATACAAGCCAGTTGCCCTAGCGAGGCTTTCCTCTTGCGCTTGACTCCCTCCTAGGAAACCGCCGCCCGCATTTCTCGCAGAAGCGAAATTCAAACACAAAACATCATCATAACCTTGGCTCAAGAGTTCACGAACAGCCTCTAAACTGGTTTGATCACTTACTGTGATTTCTGTATCCTTAGCCCTTGTATCGAAGCGGTTATTCTCTAGAAGTTCATCTGATGCTTCAGGTCGATAGACTTTAGTTTTTTCCACCGCGCTTTCTAGATCTCTTCTAATTTCGATCCTTTCTCTATTAGCTGTAAGGTAAAAACCTTGCTCCAAAATCGTCAGCGTGTCTTCCGCGATTCCTCGTCTTTTATCTCGATTATTCATCTTCTTTCAATTCTTGAAGCAAACAACACAAGGAGAGTATTAGAAGTTCAAAAAAGGCGGAATTTGTTTTAATAAATTAAAGTACGCCGAGAATGCGCTCATATTCTTTCCATTCAGGATCATCGTTAAATCCACAACCAAACTCCACAATGGTATTTTCGTCTTCTAAGAGTTCTCCTAAAATCTCTTGAGCCTCTTGTGGACGATCCACATACAAATCCATGATCATTCCAAAGTCGGTCGCCACTCGAGAAACCCGATGCACGACGCAAGACCGCTTCAATTTATCTACAAAGAAATCCTCGACAGTACCCATATCCAAGGCGGGATCATCGGAATCATTTAACCAAATATTGAACTGCAAATTAAAGCGACAATACTTTTTGTAGGGGTAATCAACATAGCCTTTATCTACCCAACCCGTCGCGGGCTTTCCACTCTCCGACTCTGTGCTAAAAATCGAGATGGAATTTACTGGATACGCTTTTGCTGTTTTTCTAATCTCTTCCCAATTCAAATCATCTTGTTTACTCTTAAAAAAATCAAAAACACCCATTTATTTATCTAAATTTAACAACGAAAAATTTCAAACTCTAGGTGGTGCTACACCAGCATACAACTCCTTCCACAATTCCAAAAATCGAATTTTAAATTTCTTTTCCGCGTCCATCGGAAATCTGTACCCGTCTGGACCAACTATAATATATAAGTCTTCGGAATTTTCAAGCACCCTCATTTTATGGTATTTTTCCAACCAAACATCATAATGTTCCACTAGAGCCGTGGCATCTTCAGTGAGCTCTGGGGGAATAAAATAACCATTTTCTAAGATGAGATCACGAATTCTTTTATTAGAAACATAAAGCACTTCATCTTCTAGAAACTGATTAATGCTATCGTTTTTCTTGTAGCGCAAAAAACCCAACTTTGTTCGATGCAAATGGTAATACAATTCTCCCAAAGTCTGACAAGCACTTTGTTTCCATTTCAAATCCTCTCGAAGCCGTTCATTGATAAGATCAAATTTATTATTCACTTCAGCCGAAATACGTTCCGTTCTTCTGTGCAAAAAGAAGCTTACAATTGAAGTAATCAAACTACTACCTAAAACAATACTCAGCAATTGTACTCCCGTCATTTTTAGCTCTTTTTAATGGCCTAATAAATAAGACTAGTTTACAATGAATTTCATAAGCAATTGGAATAGATCTTCATACTCTGTTAGGGGTAAGGTTTCGGAGCGGTCATACACGTCATGATAATGGGCTACGCCTCCAAGCGTGTAAATAAAGAAACTCGGCACTCCCTTTTCGTGGAAAAAGCAATGATCGCTGTTGCATGCTTCTCCACGAATTTTCACTTGCTTCAACAAATCATTGTCCTCGTTCAATTGAACCAGTCGATCAAAATCCTTTCGATATTCTTTACCATTTACTACTTGAATTCCATCATCACCCGTTCCCAAAATATCTAAGTTGATCAAAAACTTAATGTTCTCTAATGGGAAAAGCGGATTTTCAGTGTAATACTTCGATCCCACCAAACCAATTTCTTCCGCACCAAAAGCAATAAAAGCGATGGAATACTTTGGTTTTCGTACACTGAACTCCTTTGCCAAATTTAAGAGCATGGCTATGCCACTGGCATTGTCGTTTGCCCCTGGAAAATAAACTCCATCTCCCATTCTTCCCAAATGATCGTAATGACCAATAATGCAAATAAAACTGTCCTTTATTTCTCCTTCAATAAATCCCGCAACATTTTGAGACTCATACTTCTTTTCGTACACATTATCCATTTCTAATCGAAGCTCCTTTGCTTTACTCGGAATTCTATTTGTCAAAGTGATAACATGTGGGCGCTCTGCAACGGTTTGAGAAGCAGTAAAAGTCAACTTTTCTTCTACAAGTTCTAGCACTCCTTGGATTGGCAAATCTTTACCGTACTTCAGAAACTGTATCATTTCGTACACCTGCCCTTTCACTTCTCTTCCTTCCTCTTTAATGAGAGCTTGCGAAAAAACGATGAATTTATTTCTATTGGCTCGAAGGGCTATTTTGAATTTGTCGGTATCAATCATTTCGGACTTCTTCAAGAAATACAAGTCCGATTTCCCACTGAAGCGCGGTGAAGAAGGATCGATCAAATAATCTATGCCTGCTGCTAATTTATTGTTGCCAACTTCGAGCAAAGTTTCCCCAACTATGGAATTTACACTCAAGTTGAATTTTTGAAAATAGGAATTCCCAAATGCTGTTAAGCCAAAACTTTTGAATTCTTCCTTAATAAACTCTGCAGCTCTCCTTTCACCATCATCGAAAAAACCACGACCATCGAAATGTTCCGAGCATAAAGTGTCCAGCACTTCACGGGCATAATCAATATCTTGAGCGAAAATATTCGCAGTGTAGAGCAGGCAGCAAAAGACGACCAGTGCTTTCATTCTTACTATTTTTAAATAAATAC
>CALFBW010000142.1 GCA_937951415.1 uncultured Chitinophagales bacterium
ATCCCTGTGTTTTTGTAAAAGGAAAACCAGAACCCAAAGACCAACGAAAGCTTGCTTCCCAATTCAGATCTTTACCGAATTCGTAGGTAGCCAATAAGTTGAGGTTGTGCCGACGGTCGTAGTGTGGGCGGTAATCCACAATGGTGTTCGCTCCACTAGGGCCAGTACGGTTAATGATTCCGTAAGAATATACAGCCCACAGGTAAAGACGCTTGTAATCGTATTTGATGAGGAAATCGAAACCATAGGCGTTTCCATTTTCTACTACATACAAATCGTCAGAAGCGCTGTCCCGATTTCTGTTCAAGTTGATGATCTGTGAGTATTCTTTTTGGTAACCCTCAACATTCATTGAAATTCTTTTGGTCAGGTCAAATTCGAAACCTCCAATTAGGTGCGTTGCTATTTGTAAGTTCGATCCCACTTCTTCTCCATTCGTATCATTTAAGGTAGTTTCTGGAGAGGTTAAGAATCCTGTGAATAGACTCACTACATCTCTATCAGATTTTGTACTAATGAAATCCTGCGTATATCGTCCTGCTGCTGCTTTTAATCGGAAACGATCAGATACGTTGTATTTCAAACCGATTCGTGGTTCAATCTGCGCAGAAGGAAGAGAAGCGTACAGATTCAGGCGTACACTTGGCTCGATTAATAATTTCTTTATCTGTTGACGGTATTGGAAAAAGCCAGAAATACGTGTAGTGTTTTCTTTTACACTTCTCGGTTCTTGACTCGCATTGAGGAAAGCATACTCCGTAGTAAATCCAGCAATTTCGATACCGTACTTGATCTTTCCTTTTGGCAAGAAATACGAGAAGTCCATTCCTAATTCGAAGCCTCCAATATCGCTAGACTTATTATCCAAAGCCGTCTGACTGAGATCAATTCCATATTTTGAATAACCAATACGACCGTTGATAATCGTTTTTGAACGCCCTGGTACAACAACGAAGTTACTACCCACTCCAAATGAATTCCAATCGTATTCAGCAATAGAAGCAAAGTCCGTGTTATCAGCAAAGCGGTAACCAAAGAAGCTCACTTTGCTTCCGTTCGAAGAGTTAAAGGAAAGCTTAGAGTAAAGATCTGTAAAGGTGTAAGGAAGTCCTTGACCGCCTTGTCCGTTAGCTGGATCGTTATTTATATAGCCATAAAAGCTTTCAGCTGAATCTTTTAAGTATGAGTGCTTTCCTGAAAATATAAATGAAGAGCTTGAACCTCTTTCATCCAACTTCTTAAGAGGACCTTCCAACACAAGCTTTGCAAGAAATGGGTTAGCCGAAACTTTACCTTTAAGCTGTTTTTTATTTCCATCTTTTGTAGCTACATCTACAATTGCTGAAACACGTCCGCCATATTCCGCACCAAATCCACCCGTCTTAACATCCACGTTTTTGATGATGTCCGTTTCGAAAACAGAGAAAAGACCAATAGAGTGGAAAGGATTGTAAACCGTCAAACCATCTAAAAGCACTTTGGTTTCAATGGGAGCTCCACCGCGAACATAAAGCTGACCACCTTGGTCACCAGAAAAGGTCACCCCTGGAAGTACTTGAAGGTACTGAGCCAAATCAGGTTCTCCGCCTACCGATGGAATCTTGGTAATCTGCTTTGAACTTACCTTGATGGTCGACATCTGAATCTCCGTTTTTGCTTCTTGTTTAGAAGCACTTACCTCAATTTCATTGATCATTTGCGTGCTTTCACTCAAAAAGATCTGTTCACTCAGAATCGACTTCGGTCCAACTTGGATCGGTAAACGAAAGGGTTCATAGCCAACGTAGGAGCAAAGGAGCGTATAATTTCCTTCAGGTATTTTATTGATGGAATAAAAGCCATCCACATCAGTAGTAGCACCAATCGTGGTTCCTTCCAAGTACACATTTGTGAAAATGATAGGCTCCCCACTGTCTTTGTCGTAGACAAAGCCCCTGACTATACCATCTTGAGCGAATGCTGAAAAAGCAAACATAAAGCTGAATGCTAGGAGCAATGCTCGTGTTGTGAATTGTAATTGATTATTCATGCAGCGTAAAAATAGGCAGCCAGACAGTAGGATTTCGTCGTAGCTGAGGCTTTAACAATAGTTTTACTTTTCTTTAAACATCAAGAATACCGACCCCTTGTCGAATAATTTCGAAGGGATTGTCTAGGCAGTCGACCACCGTAGTAGGTTCATTACTCATGATGCCTCCATCAATAACCATGTCTACTTGATGTTCGTAGGTTTCATGAATTTGCCAAGGATCTACTGGATACTCTTCTCCTTCTACTTCTGGAATAGAAGTGTTTAGCAATGGAATTCCCAGTTCTTTAATGATTGCTTGCGCAATCGGATGTGCGGGAATTCGAACTCCCATACTTTTTCTCTTTTTCAAAGCACGAGGAACATCTCCTCCCGCTTTTAAGATAAAAGTAAAAGCTCCTGGGGTATGATCCTTCAATACTTTAAACACACTTTTGTCAAAATTGACTGTATACTGTGCGACCTGACTCAAATTCTCACACAACATGGAGAAGCTAGCCTTTTCCCACTTAGTGTTTTTAAGTTCGGCCATTTTTTCAACGGCTTTCATATTACGCATATCGCAGGCCAAACTGTATCGATTACCTGCAGGGTAGATTATAACGCCTCCTTTTTTTAGGCAATCAACTGCTTTTTCAACCGCCTTAGCTTGCGGATTTTCGGGATGTATAGAGTGGAACATGTTCGAAAAAAAAGCCACTCCTTTCGGGAGTGGCTGATGATAAAATATAGTTTTTTCTATCCGATTAACTCGGATACTTTGGCTGCAGC
>CALFBW010000143.1 GCA_937951415.1 uncultured Chitinophagales bacterium
AACTCAGCAAATCATGGCTTTTTTGTAGCACACCTGAATCAGCGATCATTTTTCAAAAAAATTTTAACCCGCTGCGCGGGTCTAAAGGGTAAAAGTGTAAAAGTAAAAAGGATTAGAAATCCTTGGCACAACGAAACCCGAAGCCGTTGAGAGTAAAATCGGGAATGTCGCAGTAGCGACTAGCTACACGAGAGCCGTTGGCATTGAAGCCCCAAGACCCGCCACGAACCACCCGGACGCTGCCATTTTCGGGCCCCTGAGGGTTGTTTACAGGACTCAAACTGTAATAACTGCTATCGTACCAATCGTTGCACCATTCCCAAACATTGCCGCTCATATCGAAGAAACCGAGCTCATTCGCTGCTTTCTCACCCACATTGTGCGTATCACTTCCGCTGTTGTTGTTGTACCAGCCTACGGCATCCATATCGTCACCTCCACTGTAAATGTAGCCATTACTCTGGTTGCCCCCACGGGCTGCGTATTCCCATTCGGCTTCTGTTGGTAAGCGGCCACCTGCCCATACGCAGTAGGCTTTGGCACCGTACCAATTCACTTCCACTACTGGATGATTTTCTCGCCCACTTTCTGCTACAAAGCTGCCTCCCACATAGTCAATTTTGCAATAAGAACTGGCAATCTCCATGTATTCCTGACCGTTGTAGTAACCATTGCTTTCGGCGCCAATCGCATTCAAAAACTCGGCGTATTGGAAATTGGTGATTTCGTATTTGCTCAGTTGAAAACTGCTGAGGGTAACGCTGTGTACGGGACTTTCGTCGCTGTAACAATTGAATTGTTCGTCGGTACAACCCATGTCAAAAGTACCGGCTTCTACGGTGATGAATTCGAGATCGCTTGGATTTCCTGCTTGGAAAGAGCAGTCAGGTAAATCAATGTTTAAACTGGTAGAGCTAGTACAATCAGACGAAGACTCGTCTCTTATGGATAACATCATATTTGTAATAGAGGTGGTAGGAATACACAACTGCCTTGAAATTGAGCCCGTACTGACCGCATTCTCTTCGACTGACAAAATTTCTTCTGACATGCCATTGATAATGGCATATGAGCCAGAACCTCCTTCTACTTCGAAACTCAAAGTAAACTGAGCACAATCTCCTTCACATTGAATTTCTGAGACTAATTCTAGATTGGTAAGCTTGCAATCGGGATTTTCGCTTGGTTCATCGTCATCGCAGGATAAGAAGAAAAACATGGAGACAAAGAGTAATAATAATTTTTTCATCTTAGCTGGTTTTGCTTTAATATCGAATTTAGGGGGTGGAAAGTTTGCACGACTTCACTGTTAGATCCCTTCAAATTCAAAGATAAGGTGGAAATATTGAATTGCAGAAATACGTTTCTTACCTTAATACAGCAAGAATGACTTTTGCTAGGTCAGTGATCAGCCACTGCGACTACACTTTTGAACCAAATCAGCTTGATATGAAAATGCTACTAGAACCCTTGCTAAGAAGACAATACAAATTAAACATGTCGCTCCGCTGGAGCTTTTTCTCGCGTTAATCGTGCTAGTAGGATTTCGCCCCGCTGGGGCTGCCGCTCCCTTGGAGCTCATTTTTTGCAGACATGTTATTTTAGGATTATGGCGCCCTAATGGAGCTAGCAAAAAATTCTAGAATTTATTTGGAAGGTGAGTCATTTAGCTCAGCGTAAAATTATTACCTCAATATTTATTGATAAAAATATTCCTGATATCTCTTCTTATCTACACTGACTTCATTCCAAGTATCAAGTACCATTAATTCGATTTGTTTATCAATTAATTGCTGAATGTCTTGGCGGTAATTTTGGTAGTCGTCGTAGTGGGTATTCGAGAGTCGATTTAATTGATTTTGAAAAAAACTAACAGGGTTAAACCAAAAACTAAAATCAATTAATTCGTTTCTATCCTTATTTTGTTTTTCGATAGGTTGGGTAGCGCTTTTCATTAACTCGTTGGCAAGTGCCACAATAGAGCGCTTCTGAGCTTGGATTCTCTTTCGTTCCTCTTTTTGAGCAATCGAACTTTTGGTAATTGCAGGAAATAAATTATTGAGTTGCTCTTGTAAAACAGCAGGCTCTTCTTCCCATAATTTATCTTTCTTTTCTCTTTTCGCGTCAATCATTTCCGTCATCATAGTTGTCGGCTTTGAAATACTGACCCATTGATGTACCACGCCAGGAACGATGAAAGTAAACAGCAACCAGAAACCCACCATTAATAAAGTATTCTCGATAATGCTCTGTCCTCTTCGAATAATCAAGAAATAAATCAGTACCCAGAAGGCCATATAGGCTGTTGTGAAAAAGATCATTTTGAGAAATGCAGATGAGGCTTCGGCGAAAACGGGTGTTAATAAAGCTCCGCAAAAAATTAAACCCAAAAGAACCATCCACACGATAAAGGCGTAGAAAGAGACTCTTGCCACCAGCCATCCAAAACTGGAATTTGCTTGGACTTCGATTAATTTTAATGATCCTCCTTCCGCTTCCGCTCCCTTAATATTGTATAGCAATATCAAGAGCAGCAGTGGCAATAAATACAATACCACAAAAGCAAAATCCAATGTCCCTACTTGAAGTCTTTCAGGATTTGCCAGCTCAGCAGCCATGTCTTCATCATAGGGACTACTGGACAATTCAACACGTTTGTAGAAGCCATATTGTTCTGCTTGTCCGATGCTGTAAACCAGCGCCGGAGAAGGTTTTTTGAATTGATAAACAGTCGTATTTCGAAAGGCTTGATGGGCTTGGGTCAGATCCACCCATGGTTTATCTTTTAGATTCTTTTCACCTCGTTCATAGTAGGAAAGCATTTCTGCTTGCCCTTTTTCAACTTTCGTTTCTATTTTATTAATTTCAGCAGTTTGCCTTTCGTATAAACTAAGTCCGTTGCTCATTCCATAAAAACCAACGAAGGCCAAGAGCACTACTGCTACAATCTTGAATGGGTTTCTTACAAAGTGCTTCCATTCGTATAAAAACAATACCAGCAATTTCATAAAATGGGCATTTTTTTAGATGCGCGACTCAGAAGGAATACTGTAAAGAATAACCAAAATACCAGCAATCCAAGATCTAAAAGATAGTTTCGAAAAACAGAAGAAAGCGCAGTAGGTTGATATTCAAAATCGGGTACAGATTTGTAAAAATCGGAACTCGCTTTCCAGTCCCATTGGCCAGTTTTTGAACCACCAAAAGTTTGCTCATCGTTGAGTATTTTAATGAATCTCCTGCGATAAGTTTCTACCTGTGCTAGAAAATCATGGTGGTGTAAGTTGTCGCTTAATGTAAAACCCATACTTACATTTTGTAGCGATAAATAAGGGTTCACGATTCCACATAATTGCAGACTACGCTTTTGTGTAGTCAAAACTTTTCGAATTTCCTTAAAATGCTTGTCCCACACTTTATTACCAAAATCTTCATCAGCCTGCATTCGAAGTCCATCGAAATTTATGGGCAAATCTGCTATGGTATCTACATTATACTTTTGCAAAATCTCTTGCTCGAATGCCTTAGATCTTTCATCCCTTGAATTATGACCATCCATTCCTTTCGAGCGATCTTCTTTCATCGCAGACTTAAATTGTTCTCTACTTGGCAAGGGGTGCCAATCTTCCACTGAGCTCAATAAAATATTAGGAAGAAAAATGGTCCAGAGTATCCAAATACTCAACATGGAGGTTAGGGCCAATGTTGAATTTTGCCATCGCGATGCGAAAAATATCGTCAAGCCACAAATGACAAAATAGAAAATAGAGTAGGAGATAAAAAACAGCGCGCTGCGTTTTATAATTTCGCTGTCCAAGTTCTGAAAGTTGAGCAAGCTTTGTGTAATGACCACTACAGTCAATAAACCGATACCATATAAGGTAATGGAGAGCGCTTTACCAAATATAATGCTGCTGGGTTTCGAGCCCTGCATTAGAAGTATTTTTAAACGACCACTTTGCTTTTCTACGCTCACCGCATGGAAAGCAAGGAAGATTAGTAGCAAGGGAACGATGTACTTCAGCAAGAGCGAACTCTTTAGTTTTCCAAACTTCGAGACCACTTGCATTTGAGAAGCTTCTGAATGCACCATTTCGTTTTGGACATGCCCTTCTACTCGAATGATATTACCGGTAACTCCATTTACTCCTTCATCCAAGCTGTTCAAAAGATTCGAAGGCTTGAACACATAGGTTCCGTAGTGCGCCGCTCCGTGGGGATTCATTTCTTTGATGTCGTTCCATTGCTGTCGGACAAAATCTTTGGCTTCTTTGTAATTGGCTTCCTGCTTTTTCGCTTGGAAATTGCCCAGTAAAATGGATACAATCAATAGCGCAATGAAGCCAAGACTCGCTCCTAAAATGACCTTGCTACGGATCAAAAAGCGCCATTCGTTCTTGATAATTTGAAACATCATCTACAATCAGTTTTGCATGTATTCCAAATACAACTGTTCTAATTCCCGTGCACTAACCTCGCTACTGTGGAGTTGCTTCACCAGTTTCCCTCGTTTGAGGATTCCAATACGATTGCAAACTTCCCTCACTCGAAAAATATCATGGGAGGCCATTAAGATGGTCGCTTCTCTTTCTGCGAGTTTCTTGAGTAGATTAGAGAGTTCATTGCTTGCCAATGGATCTAGTCCACTGGCGGGCTCATCTAATAAATACACCTTCGCTTTTTTAGCATAGGCAATGGCAATACCTACTTTTTGACGCATTCCTTTTGAATAGCCTCCGACCTTACGATCGTGCGCATCCAATTGTAAACCGCAGTTCGTCAAATAACTCTCTAATTCGTTCTTAGCGTACTTTAAACCTGCTAGGCGACAGAAATAGTCCAGATTTTCCATTCCCGTCAAATAGGGGTAGAGATTTACGTTCTCTGGGATGTATCCGATGAGCTTTCTTACTTCTTGCGTATTTCGAGCAACATCAATGGAGTCTACTTCTACGGTTCCAGAGTCTGCTTTTAGGAAGCCCAAAATCATATTGATCGTCGTAGATTTTCCAGCGCCGTTGGCTCCCAAAAGTCCGAGAATCTCTCCCTTTTGAACTTCTAGATCCAGGTTTTGTACCGCGTAGTTACCCTTGAAGGATTTACAAACATTTTGAAGTCGAATCATACTCATTCTTTTTCCTGCAACAGGGTTGCAAAGATAAGCCAATCAGAAGATTACGATCCAGAAAGCAGTGGGCTCGGCTTAACAAATTTCTGTTGCGCGCCTTTTGTAGATTGTGTATGTAAATTGGCTAATAAATGCTGCTTCGCTTTCAATTGCAAAGTCTGATTTTATCGTTAGAACGGTATCGTATTAATCTTGCTTGAGGGGATAAAGGTGCAGACGAAACAACATGTCGCTCCGCTGGGGCTTGTTTATGTATACATGATATTCTAGTAATGTGGAGCCCCGCTGGGGCTAGAGGTTTCCAAGTAAATTCATTGATCCTGTGAAGAAAACAGATTGACGACCTCCTTCAAAAAATTATCGCGAAAATGACTGATGAAAATAAACATGTCGCTCCGCTGGGGCTTGTTTATGTATACATGATATTCTAGTAATGTGGAGCCCCGCTGGGGCTAGAGGTTTCCAAGTAAATTCATAGATCCTGTGAAGAAAACAGATTGACGACCTCCTTCAAAAAAATTATCGCGAAAATGACTGACGAAGATAAACATGTCGCTCCGCTGGAGCTTTCTTTTGCGCTGCGATTTTCTAGCAATGTAGAGCCCCGCTGGGGCTAGAGGTTTCTAGAGAATTTTATTCAAATGTTGATAGCTGTTGACAGATATGAATGTGCTGCTCGAAAAATCTAAAATAAATAGACGATGTAAAAAGACATGTCACTTCTGTGGAGCTGCATTTTGAAATACAAATGCTATTCAGGTGTCGCACCGATTGGTTTCTAGGCAATAATTTCAAACAAGGTGATTTTTTGCTAATAAATATTGGTGCTTAAATTCTGAGCCCCCGGCAAACTTTTCTAGCAAGCGTTTTGCTTCGGAAATGCTTTTGTCCAAATCGCCTTGTCCATTGAAATCGAAAATAACAAATAAAATTTCTGTGGTGCCCAAATCCATCATGGTTCTTTTGGAATCACTGCTAGGGTTTCCGAATGGGCCTTCCGTATCGCAGAGCATTGGTAAACGATGAATGTTTATTTGTCCTCTGCCAATGGTTTCGTAGGGTTCTTCTTCTAAACCCAATCGCAAAGTGATTGCTCCATTTATTTTTTTCGCATCATACGAACCAATGGAAAAGCCAGAGCTAAAAGAAAGGTAATTGACGATATCCACGCCGTTTGATATTTGATAAATGCCTTTTCCCGAAACGATTCTTCTCAATAATGCTTCCGCCGATAAGCGATATCGACTGGGGTCTTTACCAAATTTTTTGTACGCCTTCCGAGCTCCCTCTATGTTTTGGTTTTCTTTTATCGAGCTGCGGTCTATATTTATTGATGCCAAAGCATTTTCCATTTCTGCCCATAGAGCATCGCTTTTTGCGCTCATGGAAATACGAGCTTTCAATATTCCCAATCGCAGGTCTGGACATAGCTCAAAAATCTCTTGACTGACTTTTATCATGCTTTGACTAATTTATTTTCCTTCACAAAATACGTGTAGGAATTACTATAGCAGTTGCCATATTTGTAATTGCTTCGCTCTTCGCTGCGACATTTATTCTTTCCACTCAGTACTTCCAGCCCTCTTTTATTTATTAACAATACGCCTTCTTCGCTTGCTTTGTAAAAGTTTTGCAGGTTTTCTAAATAAACAAAATACTGTAGGTCGCCGAAGCCAAAGCCCCAACAAAGTCGCTCTTTCAAAATCGAAGCTACTAAACTTTTCGAATCGTGAGGTGATTGACTCATCTTTTTGAGCATGCGTTCTTCTATAAAATTCAGTCCTGTTTGATCACTTAGAAATCGCTTTTTGTGCCACTCGAAAGCTAGCTGCAAGTATTTAAATTCCCTGGGCGTTTCTAGTAGAACTTGCTCGTATAATTGTGAATGATCTTCTGAACAGTAAGCTTCCCAAACGCTTCTTGCAAAATGCAGACTGCTCTCATTTAAGGCAATTCGAGTTTTCAACAGTTGTGGATAATCCTGTGGACAAAACTCTCCCAAGCCCTTGTATAGTCCTTTCTCGATTTCATCACCCGTACAAACCAAGTGAAATTTGGCTTGTGATTGCTCTTTATGGAGGTAAGTGATAGCTGCTAGTAAATTCACTTGACAAAATAAATCGTATTCGAACCAAAACACCACTTCATCGTAAGACTTGCCTTTGAATCGGTTTATTTCCTGTTCCGTTTTTGCTCGATATTCCTTTTCATTTATTTGGCAAAAATTCTGAAAAAAGCCAAGTCTTCCCTTCCAAAATTTCTCGGAATCTATCTCGGTGTGTGTTGGTCCTTCACACAACATTTCTCGCCAAACCATACAATCTCCAAGAAGACCACTTTGGTGGAATAAATGCGTACTGGCATCACCGTTCATAACATGTAGAACCGAGTTTGACATTTTTATTAGTGAAAAATATTGGCAAAATAGACATAAAAAAATCCCGCTCGTATAGAACGGGCGGGATTCTTCCACTTGTCTGGCTGAATTATTTTAACAATACTTGCGTTGTAAAAGCAGTGTTCGCATTTATTAGCTGAACAACAAACATTCCTTTTCTATTGGCGCCTAAGTTTAATTCGAGCTCATTCGACTGCAATTGCTTTTTCGTTTGCATTATCTGCTGTCCTTGCAGATTAAATACGCGCAATTCAACTTCTGCATTATTCCCATCTGGAATCGCAATATTGACGATACCTGTGGTACTTGGGTTCGGATAGACTTGAATTTGAGTGTCCAGAATTGGCAGATTTTCGATACCGGAAAGCACGGGATCTATTCCATTTACACCATTTGGATTGTATACATACAAACCATTGGTACTCGAAAGATATAAGTTGCCATTTTCTGCTACTGCTAGGTTCCGCATTCTAAATATTCCCTGAAAGTCGTTTTGAATCTCTGGAAAATCCAATGCCTCGAACGATCCGTCTTCCTGCTCTTCGTATAGATCATATTCTGTTTGTAAATACAATTTTCCTTCTTCGGTTTCGTGGGCATCGATCAAAATTCCTGGCAGGAAATTCACTTCAAAATTTTCTCCGTCAAAGCGCGTAACAGTCCCTGCAAAGGCACACCATAAAATCCCTTCACTGTCTTCAAAGACATGACCAAAATAGCTGTCTCCAATACCTTCCTCAAGCGCATCGATCAAAGTCCATTCTTCATTTTCGCGAAGTAACAATCTGTTTTTACCAATTGAAACCCAAGTTCTTCCATTTGAATTTACATCGATATGAATTGCATAATTGATATCGGCATTTCCGACCAAAGGCAAACTGTTTAAATATTGACTGTGATCAGTGAAGACATCATTTGTAATATCGTATTGAAGGAGGATTCCCTGCGCTCCAAACCAGATTTCATCTCTTTCCGCATTATAATCCATGGCATAATATCCATGCTCCAGCAATTGCTGGTCTTCAAAAGGGAATTGCCAATTTTCGCCATCGTATTTATACAAGCCTAGGGCTTTTATGACCCATAAATCTCCATGCTTATCGTAAACACCTTTCCAAATAGAAGAGATTTCATCCAGGCTGGTAAGAATATCTAAGCCCGCTTCATTTAATGTCCAGATATCTGAAGTGATTCCTGTTCCTACCAGTAGGTGCACTTGATCGTCGTTTCCTAGAAATACATTATTTACTCTTAGGTGGGGGATAGAATTATCGGAAATGACTACTGCTTGTTCTTCACCATTCAAATCACATCGAAGCATTTTATTAAGTCCACCAATCCACAGGTAGTCACTGGAGTCGAAAGCCATCGAATTCATTTCCCAGTTTGTTAATCCCTCAATGGGAAAATTAGAAATATTCCAAGTCTCTCCATCCAGTGAAAAAATTCCAATTTGGCTAGCCATCAAATACATTTTCCCATTACTGTCTTCCGCTATATTGGGCATATCTCCTGCACTGCAAGCTTGCCCTGAATATTCGATCCAGCTGTCACCATCCCAAGAGCCTAGTGCTCCTATGTCTGTTCCAAACCAAACGCGTTCGTCATCGGAAATGTGCACTGTTGATTTTTCAAAACAGAACAAATTAGTGTTAGCACTCAAATTTGTCCAAGTACCATTGTGGTATTCATGTAGAGCATCGGAAGCAGTATAAACAAATCCTCCATTAGCAGAGACTGCAATTTCTACGATAGGATTAATTGGTCCACCTTCTTCGGTGTGGCTTTCCCAGTTTCCCTCGTGGAAGCTAATAAGCCCCATACTGCTGCCAATCCAAACTACACCGTTGTTGGCAACAGCTATGCTGTTCATTCTTGGATATCCACCAGGTAAGAGGTTTGCTGGAACAGGATGAGTGGTCCATTCTCCTGATCCTGGGTCAAACATCGCAATGATGTTATCATAGGTACCAATCCAGATTCTGCCTTCAGCATCTTCATCTATAGATTCGACTGCATTGGAGGGAATGTTGGAGTTTTCTGTATTGTAGACTGTTTTCTCCATGGTTTCCATGTCAACAGCTATTAGTCCTTCTTCAGTAGCTAGCCACATCTTGCCATCTCTTTCGTGATAGCCTTCTACAGGAGCTAGTGTTCCATAGTGATCCCATTGTGGGTCGTCGCTTGCCCATATTACTAGGGTGATGAAAAACAGGAGTAGTCCTAAAAGAGGTCGGAGTTGAAAGTTCATTTTCATGATCTTGGGGTTTCGTTTACAAATCTGACACTAATTACGGACAGTTAGAAGCCTTAAACTATTCCAATTTCGGATATAGATTAGAAGTCTATTTGGGTTTATAGGGGTTTATTGCAATAAACCCTAACAAAAAGGCCGATAAAAACCTTGAAGGATAGTACAGTTGCATCTACATTTTATTGCAATAAACCCTAACAAAAAGGCCGATAAAA
>CALFBW010000144.1 GCA_937951415.1 uncultured Chitinophagales bacterium
TTGCTGCCGCTATTTATTAACAACATCAAGAACGAAAAACCACTACCAGTGTACGGTGATGGAAAATACACACGAGATTGGCTTTGGGTGGAAGATCATGCTAGAGCTATCGATGTAATTTTCCACAAAGGACCTATAGGAGAGACTTACAACATTGGAGGCTTCAATGAGTGGAAAAACATTGATCTAATCATGGAAATGTGTATGATCATGGACAAGAAGATGGGTAGAGCAGAAGGATCTTCGGCAAGTTTAATCACTTATGTGAAAGACAGAGCTGGACATGATCGTCGCTACGCAATTGATGCTACTAAATTACAACGCGAACTCGGTTGGGAACCTTCACTTCAGTTCGAAGAAGGATTGGAAAAAACCATTGATTGGTATCTCTCCAATCAAGAATGGATGGATCGTGTAACCAGTGGAGATTACAGAGCTTATTACGAAAAGCAATACGCTGAACGCTAATAAATCATACAATTTAAAAGGGAGGATCATTATCGCGATGGTACTCCTTTTTCTTTACCCTTTGTACGCTATGCAGGAGTTTCCTATCTTGAGACCCCAAGCTTGAACGAAATCCAATTAATGCGTCAACGATTTCTTCTATTTATATCGATTCTTGCCCTGAGTTTCCTCGTTCCGATGGAAGCACAGATATTGAGTCCTTTTGATAGCCGTCAATTCGATTATGAGAATTCCAACTCAGGATCAGGTGATTACAATCGCTTCGATTACGAGGCTTTTTTATTACAAAATCAGCAAAGTCAATCACTGATTGGGCAAGATACCTTGGCGCAAATTCGCCAAAAATTATCGACAACTCCTGATGAACTTCGAAAGTTGGGCGTAGATAATGCCATCATTGACGAACTCACATCCCTGAATGCTCTGCAAGATACTTTGGCTTTTATTAGTTACGACTTAGCGCGTGCACAAGCAGACCAAGGCGATACGATGCAAATCGAACAAATTCAAGCGATCATTCAGTTTCGTAAAGATGAGCTTTTGCGAAAGGCTTTGGCCTTGCCAGAGGCTACTATTTACGGACAGGAATTTTTTCGTAGAAATGTAATGGAATTGTATGATGAATCATACAGTAGCCGACGACCTCCTGAGAATTACATTTTAGGTGAAGGCGATGAGATTTCAATCGCAATGTGGGGAACACGTGACTTAAGTGAAAAGCATATTATTGGAGAAAGTGGAGAAATAACAGCCCCTTTAGTGGGTCGAATTTATCTGAAAGGCCTGCGTTACGATGTAGCAAGAAAACTTATCAAGGGACGATACGAAAGTATATATGGATCTCCCCAGGAAGAAATGGAGGTCACTGTCAATTTTAGTAGGATTATTCGAGTAAACATCGTGGGTGAGTTATTCAACCCTGGAACCTACACCTTCAGTTCAACAAATTCTGTCTTTAATGCTTTGGTTGCAATGGATGGTCCCAATGATTTGGGATCGCTGCGTAAGATATTCATCAAAAGAGGTGGAAAGACCATTCGACAAATGGATGTCTACAAATACTTATCTGATCCTAGAAGTGAAGAGAATTTCTTTCTAGAAGACAACGATTACATTTTTGTTCCTGCGCAGGGCCCAGTGGTGACATTGGCCGGTGAGGTGAGGAGACCGTATAAGTATGAAATGTTGGAAGATGAAGGATTATTAGACCTTATTGATTTTGCAGCAGGATTTACGGGTCAAGCTTACACTAAATCAGTGAACATCCGTCGCTTTCAAAATTCAGAAGAGGTTTTATTGGAAATAAATGTAGATAGTCTACGCTCTTCTGCTACTGATTTTCCCTTGTATAATGGTGACAGCATTTATGTAAAACAGATTCCCTCTTCGCTGAGAAATTATGTCTATGTCGAAGGAGCTGTTCGAGTGCCGGGGCAATATGGATTGAAGAAAGGAGACAAGGTGGCAGATATGTTGTATCGAGCCGAAGGTCCGCTTCCAGGAGCTAATTTGGAAAAAGCGTACATATTCCGTTTAAACGAGGAAAGAGAAAGAGAAGCAATCGTTTTTGATTTGGCAAAAGTTTTGACGGATAGAGGCCACGAAAGTAATGTCGAAGTCCAAGGGCTAGACACGATTTTCATTGTCTCACGCGATAGTAGCATTCAAGAAACACCGATAAATATTTCAGGAATGGTGCACCGTCCAGGAGAATTTAATTATGCTAAGAATTTGACACTGGGAGACCTGCTGTTTTTAGCAGGTGGTTTAAAAATGGAAGCGCGAGGAGGAATGATTGAGGTGAGCCGACTTGCCTTTTTTAGTGAAGACGAAAATAAAAAGGGACGGAGAACGATCGTCCAAAGGTTTAATATTTCCTTGGATAATAAATTAGATAGTGAAGCGAAGGAATACGATTTGACAGCTTTTGATCGAATTGTGATTTATGCTTCTCCGGAATTTGAAGTGCCCCAATCTGTGGTGGTAATGGGGGAAGTTGAATACCCAGGCGAATACACGCTGTTGGATAAGTCTGAAAATGTGCACTCATTGATTGCTCGAGCAGGAGGGCTTACAGAACATGCTCATGGTGCCGCTTCGAAATTATTGCGGATGGAGCAAGGGCCGGTATTGATGAACATCGACAATGTTCTAGAGGCTCCTTTGGAGTCTAGATACAATTACATTTTGTCTGATAAAGACACCATTTATGTTCCCAAACTTTTGAATACCGTAGCGCTAAAAGGATACATCGGATATTTTGCAGTGGACAGTTTGCATCAAATTAATGTTCCTTTTGAACAAGGGAAAAGTGCCATTTATTATGTAGAAAAGTACGGATCTGGATTTATGCACAGAGGTAATAAGACCAATATTTTCGTTCAACAGGCGAACGGTGAAATAGAGCGAGTTCGTCGTTTTATGGGCTTTGGTCGTCACCCGCAAGTAGGAGTTGGAGCAACCATTATTGTGGATAGTCAAGAGCAAGAAGCTTTGATCGCTCGTAGGGATGAAGAGCGTAGAGAAAAACCTTTTGATTGGAACCGGGCAATCGACAGCATTGCTGGAGCAGCTGTAACTGTTTTGACCGTTGTGGTTTTGATTGTTCAGTTAAGTAATAATTAGCGCATGGCTTCGTCAGTAGAAGAATACGAAAATCAAGAATTGCGCGCTGTAATCTTAAGCATTATTGCTTTCTTAAAGGAGTGGCTACGAAAATGGTGGCTACATCTAATAATGATGCTAATTTTTGGTGGTATTGCCTATTTCTTCACTTCGAAGAAGGTAGATCAATATCAAGCGAAAGCTTCTTTTATGGCTGCCGATAATGAAGGCAATGGCATTGGCGGATTACTTCGAGTCGCAGGACAATTTGGTCTTGGCGGTGGAGCTTCGCAGGTCGATTCTGACTTAATGCTTGAATTATTAAGTGCTAAGAAAATTGTTTACACTGCATTATTAAGCTCGGTCAATATTGAGGGTAAAGTAGATTTATTAGCGAATCACTTTCTCAGTTTTGAACCAAGTCTACGTACAGTGGGAGACAAGGAGTATCAAGATTTTCAATTCAAAGGTGCTACTATTGATGTCGACGATCGAGTAGCTAATAGCATTATTTCGCAGATTTATGACGAGATAGCGCATAGCTATTTAAGCGCTTTTGCTTCCAAAGAAGGAATCGTTCACATTGAAGTCACTTCTAAGTATGAAGGACTATCATTGGAATTGTCTCGACAGCTTATGTACGCGCTTAGCGAATACTATAAGACTTCCAGTGTCGAAAAGCAGCAATCGAATGTAGACGTTTTAGAGGAACGTGTAGATTCAATAAATGGCGTAATGAAAAATGCCCAATATGCCTTGACCGCATGGTACGAAAAACAGCAAAATCGATTGAAAGCGGGAACGGTGAGCCCTAGCAAATACATGGAGAAGGTGGAACTAGAAAGACGGGCTGAAGTGGCGAATGTAGTTTATTTGGAAGTGATAAAGAGTAAAGAAATTGCTGAAATGACCTTAGAAACACAACGACCAATCGTGCAGTTGATCGATGTCCCAAGTTACCCTTTGCGCCGAGTTTCTTCTGGTTGGATCGTGCCTGTAATCGTGGCTTGCTTTTTGGCGCTTATTCTATCTACGATCTTGATCATTTTGAACAAATTGATAGGAGACGCACTTAGAACAAAGGAAAGAATATGATAATTACAGAAACCAAATTTCCAGGACTTAAGGTTATTGAACCAACGGTTTTTGGAGATGCGAGGGGATACTTTTTCGAAAGCTATCATGAGGAGAAATTTGCGGAAGCTGGTGTGCAGTTTCGCACAGTTCAAGATAACGAGTCTAAATCGAAATATGGTGTAGTCAGAGGACTACATTACCAATTTGGCGAAATGGCGCAGGCTAAAAGAGTGCGCGTTATCTATGGGGAAGTCTTGGACGTTGCCTTAGATATTCGGAAAGGAAGCCCAACTTATGGAGAGTATTTTGAAGTGCTACTGACTGGTGAAAATAAGAAGCAAGTAATCATTCCTAAAGGATTTGCACATGGTTTTTCAGTGTTGTCGGATGATGCAATCTTTACTTATAATTGTGATGCATTGTATTCACCAGCACATGAGGGAGGTATTCTTCTAGATGACCCTGCGTTGAACATCGATTGGCGTATTCCCAAAGATAAAATGATCGTATCTGAACGTGATACTTCTTGGAAATCCTTTAAAGAAACAGAAATTAGATTTCAATTTTGATCATATTAGTTACAGGAGCCAAGGGTCAATTGGGCTCAGAATTTAGAGAAATTGCCGCAGACATAAAGGAGCACGAATGGCATTTTAAATCACGAGCAGATCTTGATCTCCGTAATTTGAAACAGATGGAAAGTCAGATTCGAGGACTTTCTCCAGATGTCATTATCAATTGTGCTGCCTTTACAGCAGTAGATCTTTCAGAGACTGAACAGGAAGCTGCTTTTGCAATAAATGCAGATGCTGTTGCGCGAATAGGTGAAATTGCGAAAGCAATGAATATTTGTGTTTTGCACTACTCTACAGATTATGTCTTTCATGGGGAAGGAAATATACCTTGGAAAGAAGGAGATCTATGCAGTCCTAAGGGTGTATACGCAAAAAGTAAAAGGGCAGGGGAAGAAGCTTTACTCGCCACAGGAGCGAAAGCGATTGTTATCC
>CALFBW010000145.1 GCA_937951415.1 uncultured Chitinophagales bacterium
CGGGATTATAGGCAAGGCTGTTGAACATGTACTCGGTGTATTGAGCATCCTGCTGAGCCTGTATCGTTTGCTGGTGCAGCAAGAATGCTATTCCAGAACAAATGAATAAAAATAATAGTTGTAAACTCCTCATTTTGTTAAAGCTTTTGAGCGCACTTACCATTGGGTTAGTCCAATAAGTACTTAAATGGAACAAATGAAGTGCCAAAGTCGTAAAACGCCAGTTGTGCCGAAGCTTATAGCGCCGAGAAGACCTTAGAACTTGTCATTCCATCTATACCTGCATCTAATTTATTGGGGAGCTTTCAAAAATTGGTCAAAATTGCTTATCAGCTAGTTACTTATTTGGAGTAGAAAGGCGCTAAAAAACCATCTAGAGAAGAAACAATTACGCATATATTTTTTTACAATGCTAGATTTCGCGCCTCTTTCGCATGCTTTATGACGTCAATTTCTCGGAGATTATCCAATAGATTTCATAGCGTATAGCTTAGCGACTTACCTATAAAAATCAACGACTTATCATTCCAAATTAAGAGCTTTTAAGAAGCTTTGCCAATTTCAAGCAAGATAATGGGTTTCATTGGCAGACATACGGGATAAATGATACAATGACTTCTCAAATTCAACAAATTTCAGCCCCTAATCAATATCTTGTGCAACTAGAGCTTTACAGCAGAAGTGATTCGCATCCCAGAACATAACAAAAGGTTTGAAAAGAGAGATTGACATTCGCGTACTACCCGAACAGTTATCGGATGCTACTAAAATAGAGAAGCTGATTCGAAGAAAAGGTCGGATACCTCCCAAGTTTCCGTTGTTTTATCAGCTAAAAAAGAAATCATTAGATGCTCGGAAGTTTCCGGCAAAGTATCAATTGCGCTATTTAGTATCAGATATCGATGATTTGTCGATTTCTGATGAATATTACAGAGCTGAAGTTTTACCCCAAGATGCTAAGAGAATTGTTGTTGTTGGAGCTGGACCCGCAGGTTTATTTGCTGCACTTAAACTGCTTCAGCTCGGTTTGAAACCGATTGTTCTGGAAAGAGGCAAGGATGTTCGCGCGCGGCGGCGCGATTTAGCTTTACTTTCAAAAGAACATCTTATAAATCCTGAGTCTAACTATTGCTTTGGAGAAGGTGGAGCGGGTACTTATTCAGATGGTAAACTTTACACAAGAGCGCACAAAAGGGGTGTTATCGCAGAAGTTTTGGAGTGGTTTGTCCATTTTGGGGCAGATACGAACATATTGGTAGAAGCTCATCCTCACATCGGTACAAATAAGCTTCCAGCAATTATAGTGGCGATGCGCGAGATGATCTGCGATTTGGGTGGAGAGGTACGCTTTGGAACCAAAATGTGCGATCTAAAAATCAAGGAAGATCGTATTTCGGCAGTGATTGACCAAAATGGCAACGAGTATGCAGGGGAAGCTGTGCTCTTGGCAACAGGTCACAGCGCCCGTGACATCTTTTATTTATTACAAAAAAAGAAAATTAAGATTGAGGCGAAACCTTTTGCGTTGGGCGTTCGCGTAGAGCATCCTCAGTTGTTTATTGACCAAAGACAGTACAGTCATCATAAACGCTCACAGCACTTGCCTCCGGCTGCTTATAGTTTAGCAGATAGAGTGAGAGACCGTGGGGTTTATTCCTTTTGTATGTGTCCGGGGGGAGTCATAGCGCCTTGCGCGACCGCTCCGGGTGAAATTGTTACCAACGGATGGTCGCCCTCTAAGAGAAACAACCCTTATGCGAACTCTGGGATTGTAGTGGAAGTTCGGTTGAGTGATCTTTCCAGCAAAGATCCTATGGCAGCTTTAGAGTTTCAAGCCGAAGTAGAGAGAAAAGCATGTATTGAAGCGGGAGGAAATCAAACGGCTCCCGCTTTGCGCTTGGAAGATTTCGTGGAAAATAGATTGTCGAAAACGCTGCCCAAAAGTAGCTACTTCCCTGGAACAGAAGCAGTGGATTTTAGAAGTTTCCTTCCCCCATTTATTCTTAAAACCTTACAGGAAGGTTTTCGAATGTTTCATAAAAAGATACGCGGCTTTATTCATGAAGAAGCGATCGTTTTGGGTCCAGAATCTCGTACTTCGTCCCCAATTAGAATTCCAAGAAATCCTGAGACGCTACATCATCCTGATTGCCACAACTTATATCCTTGTGCAGAAGGAGCTGGTTACGCAGGCGGAATCGTCTCGGCCGCACTTGACGGAATTAATTGTGCGAAAAGCATCGCTGCAAAAGTTAAAGCCTAAGACTTGATTGCTTTTAACAAGCTAAATGATCTGAGCGATAACACATCATTGGTGTTGTTACGTATCTTTTTTGGGCTGTTGGTTTTCTTGGAATCGATTGGGTCTATTTTTACCGGATGGGTAAAAAAGACATTCGTAGACGTCCCCTTTACGTTTAACTTTATTGAGTTCAACTTTCTACAGTTTCTCCCTGGAAAGGGCATGTATCTATACTATATCTTAATGAGCATTCCTGCCCTGGGAATAATGCTTGGCTATAAATACCGGTGGAGTGTAAGTCTTTTCGGGCTCATGTGGTCGGTGACTTATTTATTACAAAAGACTCACTACAACAATCACTACTATTTAATCATTCTACTTTGCTTTCTATTTCTATTCGTTCCAGCGCATAAAAGAGGTAGTCTTGATGCAAAATTTAACCCGAGATTATTGCAAGACAAATGTCCGCGTTGGTGTATTGATATTTTCAAAGTGCAGTTTGCCATTATCTTTTTTTATGCAGCTTTAGCAAAGTTAAATCCAGACTGGTTAAATGGTGAACCCATTGGAACTTGGCTAAAAAATAAATCATCTTACCCAATTATTGGATCCATACTAGGAATGCCCAGTACGAAGTGGTGGGTCGCCTACGGTGGGATCTTCTTCGATTTCCTCATCGCCCCTGCAATGTTTTGGAAAAAAAGCAGATTACTAGCCTTTTTTGTTGCTATTTTCTTTCATTTATTTAACAGTGCCGTTTTCCTAATTGGAGTCTTTCCGTACCTAATGATTTTTTATGCGCTGATCTTCTTCGACTTGAGTGTTCTTGGAAAGCGCTTATTCCCTGTCGAAAAGAAACGAAAACTAAAGCCTTTTACGACCCATAAATTAGTGACATTCACGCTCGTTGTTTATTTCATTTTTCAAGCACTTTATCCTGCGCGACATTTCCTTATGGCTGGAAACGTCAACTGGACAGAAGAAGGACATAGGCATTCTTGGCGAATGATGCTTAGAGCAAAAAAAGCGAGCATTCATTATCAAATTATTGACAAAAACAGCGGTGAGCGATTCAAAGATTACCCTAGTAAAATTTTATCCAAAGATCAAAGTAGAAAACTGGGTCGGCAGCCGGATATGATATGGCAATATGCCCAATATCTGAAGGAAAAGTACAAAAGAGAGGGGAAGGATGTGGAAGTTTATGCTAGGAGCAAATGTGGCTTAAATGGCCGGAAATATCAGACTTTTATAGATCCCGAAACTGATTTGGCGAATACTCAATGGAGTCACTTTAAAGTGTCTCCTTGGATACTCCCTCTTGAGTAGTATATTCATTATATATCCCCTACATTTAAGATATGCTAGATCGCAGCAAACATTCGAGATTTTGGACCCTATTTTGTCTTTTCATGGTAACTGTAGCCGTGAACGGACAAGATTGGGCGAGCCAAGTTATGAATAAAAGGCAAACGTCTTTAAGTTCAAATCTCAAGTTGGAACAGGGTCTTTTACCAGAAGTCTCTTCTATTCCAGTCCGAAACAAAACGCTTGAAATCTATGGGTGTTCCGCAAACACTGTTCCTAGTGAGCTGCCTTTCTTTTGCCGTCTAGAAAGAAAAATGGATACACACTTTAAGAGATTTGATGTTCGAATTAGATTAAAATGAAAGAATTACCTCCCTTTTACCAACGATACGTAGACAAAGTTCCTGATCTTCCTTTAGAAGAAGCTTTAGATAAAGGAAAAACGAAATTATTTGAATTGTTTCACTCGATAAGTGATGAGCAATTAAACTTCAGTTATGCAGAAGATAAATGGTCTTTGAGACAGTTATTGATGCATTTGATTGACTCTGAACGAATCTTTGCCTATCGGGCGGCACGTTTTTGTCGTGGAGATAAAACGCCACTGGCTGGATTTGATGAAAATGAATACGCAAGCAATGCACAAGTGGCGCATTTGAGCAAAAAATTTCTTTTACAGATGTATGAAATCAACCGATTGAATACGGTGTATTTATTCCGCAGCTTATCAGATGAAGAACTACAAAAAAGCGGAAGTTCCAATGGACTTGTAATGAAGGTCGAAACTTTAGGAAAATTAATTTGCGGTCACGAGCGACATCACTTAGAAGTAATAAATGAACGGTACATTCCCGTTTTAACGAGTACTTAATACTTTAGCACAAAATCTTTTGTCCGAATTTATTAGACAAAAAACATAGACTCCAATGGGAAGTTCGGGTAAATCGAGCTTCCCACTTTTTGTTATTGGTTCCAACTTTTCTTGAAAAAGAATTTCTCCAGCTAGACTTCTCAATTCTACTTGTTCAACTATAAAATCAGATTTCCAATGAATGCATTCCTCCACCGGATTGGGATAAAGGGAGAAACGCTCATTATCGGAAGTGAGTACGCCAGCGTCAATAATCGCAACATTTAGACTTGTGGAATCAACTCCACAAGTATTGCTACTAAGCAAGCTAGTATTGTACAAGTTGGGCATTGAAAATACATGTATGGGATGTTCTTCCATTGACGTGCTCCCATCGCCAAAATTCCATGTAAATTCTTCTGAAAATTCTGATAGATTCTCAAATTGCACAGCCGAAGTATCGATAATTTCAAA
>CALFBW010000146.1 GCA_937951415.1 uncultured Chitinophagales bacterium
TGCTCGAAAGAAAATCCAAGCAAGGACAGTCAAGCTGAAAGTAGAAAACATAAGAAACAGCTCCTTTACAGAGGGCAAAAAGCGTCCTTGTGCTACTACATCCAAGTTTTTCCTATTGTTGTTAGTCAAGAATATTGGCAAGAAATACAAGGCATTCAGAGCACCCCAAACAATAAATGTCCAATTAGCACCGTGCCAAAAACCACTAATAATAAATATTAGAAGTACGTTTCTCAACTTCAAGAATGTTCCAACTCGACTTCCTCCCAAGGGAATGTAGACATAATCTCGAAACCAAGTCGACAGCGAAATATGCCAGCGCCTCCAAAACTCAGCAATATCTCTAGAAAAATAAGGAAATGCAAAATTTTGTTTCAAGTTAAAACCGAAGAGACGAGATGTTCCAATGGCTATATCGGAGTAACCAGAAAAGTCACCATAAATCTGAAAGGAGAAAAAAACTGCACCCAAGAGTAAAGTGCTTCCTGAATAATCGCCCGAGTTATCAAATATCAAATTTGCATAAATGGCGCAATTGTCAGCAATAACTAATTTTTTAAACAAGCCCCAGAGTATTTGTCGAGCTCCATCGACGGCCTTTTCATAATCGAACAATCGCTTCTCAAAAAATTGAGGGAGTAGATTCGTAGCCCTTTCTATGGGACCCGCTACCAACTGTGGAAAAAACGTTACAAAGGCAGAAAATGCAATGATATCTTTTGAAGCTTGCAATTTTCCTCTATAGACATCGATAGTATAACTCAATGTTTGAAAAGTATAAAAGCTTATTCCAAGAGGTAAAATAATATCAAGTGAATTGGGCTTTATATTGCCGCCTAAAAAAGAAAATGCCGTTACGAAATTCTCAATAAAGAAATTGCAGTATTTGAAAAATCCGAGAATACCTAAATTCATCGCAACACTAAGAAATAAAAGCGACTTTCTTTTGAATTCATCATTTACAGAGGTCAACCCTCGACCAATGGAATAGTCAACAAGGGTACTGAAAACAATCAAAGATAAGAACCGCCAATCCCACCATCCATAAAAAACATAGCTGGCGCAAACAATCAAAAGGTTTTGCAGCTTCAAATTGCGATGGAATACAAACCAATATAAAATAAATACTATTGGTAAGAAAAAGGCAAAGTCGATGGAGTTGAAGAGCATTAATGGATTGTCTTTTATTACCGTTCAGCAGCAGCATAAATATATTACAGATTCACAAAGATCGACCCACCACGGCTAAGGTAAATAATTTTCAATTTCCTTCATTTCAATAACAATTTTATCATTATCGGGAAGACATTCCATCATTTCAGCAGGAACAGCAAAATCTTCTTCGGGCAGCTTCTTGTACCATTCTAAAACTTCCTGAAATTGTTTTCGACCCACTGCTCTATTCCCTAATTTATAGTTACAGAATCCGATTTGCTCCAACAGTTTCACGTATCTCCAAACTTGAAATTCTTTTAGCCGCTCTTGGCTTACTTGTTCATAGTACTCTAATGCAATTTCGAATTCACCTTTATCATGAAAGCAGTGCGCCACGTAGAGACAAGCAAGAAAATTACTTGCATCAAGTTCGTAAGCTCTTAAAAGTTTTTCTAGGGCCAATTTCTTATGATGTTCTTTGTCATCATCCGACATATAATATGTGAGTCCCCAAATGTGCAAATCATCTGAATCTGGCTTTTCTAACTGCTCAAGAATTTCGAAGATCTCGAAGCGCAATGATATTTTTCTTTCAGGCTTATCCTCCAATTCAAAGTCCTCATACTTGCTAAGTAATATCTTTTTGTACGCTTGGTGCATGAGATTGATGACAATATCTAAATAAACAAACAAAGAGTTGGACGAAGACTTCATTCTAAAGATAAAAAGAAGCTAAGGATTTAATAGTACGCTTCTATCACAAATCAAACCAATCTCTCTTCCTACTAATCTTCAAATCTTGCAACAAAGAAGATTTTGCCCGCAAGGTAAATTCATAGCGTTTTCGCTCTCCCGTAGGTATCCAATTGAAAACCATCTCCCAGCAGTGTAAATCGCGGAAAACATTGATACGCGTATGGGCTAAATCTTGATTCTGGAAATCATAACCCGTCGTTACTCCCACCTTCCACTTAGGAGTAATATTGAAATCGAAGGTTCCATTTAAAGTTTGTACGTAATTACTGAATTCAACACCGTCCTCGTCTTGTCGGCGAGTAATGTTCAAATTGTAGCGCAGACTAAGTCGCCAAGGAATTTTATAATCAACGTATTGATCAGGACGATCGTAAACATCACGCTGTTCTTCGTAAGTATAGTCGCTAGGAAGCTCCTGTTCTTCCAATGGAATGTTATTCGCACTGGTATTATTGGTTCCCGAAAAACCACCTGAAGAAAGACTCGTACTCATACTAACATTCGCAGAATTGAGACGTCCTAACCTTTTATTTTGCGTCCACTCATAAATATTTACACGTTTTCCGTCTGCAGTTTTTACATAAGGATCAAAGGAGCCATTAAAATTTATACTCAATTTCTGAAATAAGGTCGTTCGTCCATTTACACTTATATTCCCCATTCGAAGGCTGTCCCTACTTAAATCGTAAGAAGAACTAAATCGGACACTCTCCAGTATTTTTACTTTCTTTTCAGTCTCAACAGAGTCTTTTCTTGAACGCACTTTTATTTCTACAATATTATCTAAACTATAATTGATACTTGTGCTTCTCTTATCAGGTGGACCACCAAAAAGACCGTCTTCAAAAATGGAATAACGAGTAGTAGAACCATCCACATTATTTTGCACTTCTTTGTAATAGCCCCAAGATTCTGCTCCAAAATCAGGTCGCCAACTTGCTCCTACCCTAGGCTTCATCACATGTTGAATTCCGCGTAACCAGCCCGTCTTTTTTATCTTCGTTCCTGTAATGGTGGTGGTCAAAGAAACACTTCCTCGAAAATCTCGTCCTGTCGTAAATCCATTCTCGCTGCCGCTGATCAGTTGACCATAAGTAGTGTCAATTGATGTAATAGCTCCTTCACTATTATAGGTAGTGTCAATAATCGTACTTGGGTCCCACTCCTTTTTATGGGCTTTCAAATACCAATATTCATTGTAATTAAAGGAAGGCGTTACAGTGATGTGTTTCAAAATATTAAAACTCATGCTGACAGGTATCGAATGACGAACACCGTTCTTCATTTCATCCCATACTTCGTTAGTAAAAATCACAGAATCAACTGCGCTTACTTCGTTGCGAACATTTCCTGTGTAACTCACCCCAATCTTTTCGTACCATTTCGCTTGTCCTACCCGAACTTTACGTTGAAAGGGAGTTTGTTTTCGCATCGTTAAGCTCAATTCAGGCAGAGAAATTGTCACATTTCTATTCTGAGTATTCTGACTATGCCGCGCACCCACATTTAATGAAAAGGGCGTTCCTTGAAAACGATGGGTAAAATTTATAGATGAATTAAATTGGTTCGACAAATAGTCTTGTGTGGAACTCAAGAAGTTCTGATTGTAAGTAGAAGTACCTGCACGAACTTGCGCCGTAAATGTAGAATTCGGAATCGAACGCGGGTCTTGTGTATGTCGCCAATTCACAAAGAAATCTCGCGTAACCCTAAAATCTTCCTGCCAGGAAAATCCCTGCCGAAGATTTCCGTAATTCATACTGAATGAACCATCGTATTTGTACCGCTTTCGGTATTGCGATGCTACATTCAAATCATAGGACCCTCTGGTATAGTAATCTGCTCGAAGCGCCAAATCAAAATGCTCACTTAGACCCAAATAAACACCTCCGCCTCTTAGATAAAATCCTTGCGTTGGCGAACGTCCATAAGTGGGAAGCAAAATCCCCGACTGCCTTCCTGGAGAAATCGGGAAAATTCCGAACGGTAAGTAAAGCGGTGTTGGAACGTCGCCCACATATAAATTAGCAGGACCCGTCACTATGACCTTTTTCGGCACCACTTTTACTTTCTTCGCCTGTATTCGAAAATGCGGATGTTCGTGGTTACAGGTAGTATAAAAGGCATTTGCTCCGAACATTTCATCGAACTCGTTCTTTTTCACAGCCTCACTCCGCAAAAAGCCATCGCCTTCCTGTGTCAACAACTGAGAAATTTTTCCTTTCTCTGTTTTGAAATTGTAACGCAAAGTGTCTGAATAAAATTCTTCTTCTCCTTCGCTGAAACGCGGACGATCAATGATGTGTCCCAATGAGTCCAAAGAAGGCATGGCCGTGACTTCCTGCAATCCGTAATCAAAAACGATCACCCCTGCATCTAAGGAAATGTCCTTTTGTTCAATATGTGCCGCACCGTAGAGATATATCTTTTCGTTGATTATGTCATAAAAAATAGAGTCCTCTGCATTGTACACGACATTATCTTCAATCTCTCCAGAAGCAGTGGGAATGCTGATTGTCTCAACTTGGTTTACTTTTAGGGTATCGCTGCCAAGCGAACTGTCGTTGAGATAGATAGAAGAATCAATGCTTGCACCAGTTAAACCCGCTAAGGAGTCGGTGCGCATCTGATCAAGTAAAATGTCTTCTACTGGATCTTCTGATTGGTTTTCTGTGTCAACTTGCGCAATAATCGGGTTTATCGCCAAAAGGCAATAAACCATTAGCCCCATTAGGCGGTCGATTTGTTGTATGCTTTTTGATATAAACAAGGGCAGGCTATGATTGAATCATTTTGTCAATAAATTTGACTCTACTAATTACGGACTAAGAACGTGAGGAAAAGATTACTATTACTTGTTTGGTTGGGACTATTTGGTCTTTCTGCTTTCGGCTTCAAAAATGCAACAGTTGCTCCACCCTTCAAAATAAAAAAGGTGGTTATTGACCCCGGTCACGGAGGAAAAGATGCAGGCTGTTCCGGAAAGCACTCGAAAGAGAAGCACATAACTCTTGAAATTGCTCTTAAAGTAGGAGCATATATCGAAGACAACATTCCAAATGTAGAAGTCATTTATACTCGAACCACCGATAAGTACATCACCTTGAGCGAACGCGCAGCCATTGCAAATCGAAATGACGCTGATTTATTCGTATCTATTCATTGTAACGCGCAGGCTGGAGGAACATCAGCTTATGGAACAGAAACCTACGTAATGGGCTTGCATCGCTCCGACGAAAATCTAGCGGTTGCCAAGCGAGAAAATTCGGTGATTACAATGGAAGATAACTATCTCGAAACTTACGACGGATTCGATCCTAATGCCCCAGAAACCCACATCATATTTAATCTCTATACAGAGTCAAATCTGAAAGAAAGCACACATTTAGCGAATCTAATTGAAGAGCAGTTTGCCACACGTGCTGGAAGAAAGAGTCGCGGCGTTAAGCAAGCAGGTTTGGTGGTTTTGTATAAAAGCGCCATGCCAGCAGTATTGGTGGAGTCGGGCTTCCTAAGCAATTTGAGTGAAGAGCAATTCTTGAAAAACGACGAAGGGCAATCTTACATCGCTTCTGCCGTGTATCGAGCCATTAAACAATACAAACAAGAAGTAGAATTTGAATCTAACAGTGCCGTATTAAGCCCTATTTCTGACAGCAATACCCCTCCTGTAAGTGGCGGTGGTCGCTTAGGTGGAGTTGTTTCTGGCGGACAAACCCGTTCAAATCCTATTGAAACCACCCAACCGCCAGAAATAGCTAGGCGCTATGTGAAAGGTGCCAAATATCGTGTGCAACTCTATGATTCTAATCATGTAGTGGACTTAAGCAAAGCCGACCTAAAATCGGTGGGCAGTTTTGAAATCGACATTTTGGATGATGGGACCAAATGCTATCTAGCAGGAATGGAGTTTGATCGCTATGGAGAAGCTGATAAACAAGCACAACAAATGAGAAAAGCTGGCTTCCCTGGAGCTGTAGTCATTGAATATCAAGAGGGACTTCGCGTGAAGAAATAGAGAAATTAACGATTTAGAAGCTCCAATCTTCATTGCAAGTTGTATTTTCGGGTCTTATTCTCTAGTCAAAAACAAAGGAGTGAATATTTCGAACGAAGTCAAAGTAGCCATACTCGCCATTATTGCGGCCCTGCTCCTGTATTTTGGCTTCAACTTCCTGAAAGGAAAGAACCTTTTTACCAAAGACGCGTACTACGTGATCATTTACGATCGTGTGGAAGGACTCGTGCCTGGAAACCGCGTTATGTTGAATGGATTGCAAGTTGGAATGGTAGAAAGTGTCGAATTGAATGGGAAAGCCGACAACAAAATCGTGACCAATGTCTCCATCAATTCCAATGTTAAAATACCAGATGGAACTTCTTTTCAAATCGCTGCTGCTGACCTTTTAGGCGAAATGCAACTGGAATTGGTTTTGCCTTATGTAAAGCCAGGCGAAAATGTTTCTATTGCAGAAAGTGGCGATACCCTTTCAGGCAAAATTGAAACAGGAATGATGGACATGGTACAAAATGAGCTGCTTCCTGTAAAAAAACAAGTCGAGGAGCTGGTCGTATCAGTGGACACTTTGATAGGCGTGGTGAATGAGCTTATTTCAAGCAATCGCATCCAAAACATTTTGGAACAAGCTGAAATGACCGTATTGAACTTGAAAGATGGTTCCGGAGAGTTGGCAAGTTTATTAAGAACTGAAAAGAAAGCTATTCACGATGTACTGGCGAACAGCAAAACAATTACCGACAAATTGATCGCTAGCCAAGATCAAATTCAAGGCATTCTCAATAACGCAGATATAGCTAGTCAAAAGCTAGCAGCCATTCCACTAGCGGAAACAACAGAAATGGCACAGCAAACCATATTGGAGGCTAAAAATGCGATAACTGAAGCCACAGCAATGATGGCGCAGCTAAATAATACCGACGGGACCGTTGGAATGCTTTTGAATGATAAGCGCCTCTATGAAAATCTAAATGCAACAGCAGCAGATTTGGACAAGCTCTTGATCGATATGCGCGAAAATCCGAAGAGTTATGTGCATTTCTCGCTCTTTGGTCGTAAAAATAAAGACAAGAAAAAAGAGAAAGATTAGACTGCACAAGCATTTATTTTCAAAAGCTATAAACTGTAGCGCAAATCTTCGTTCTAGATACTAGTTAGAATGAAATCAATACTCTTTTATTTATTGCTGCTTACTTTACCAATGGCTTTGCTTGCTCAGCAAAGTACGAATGAAGAGGTCTTGGAAGAAGAAGTTGGTAATAAACAAGACTCCACAGTCATTGAAATCATAAGTACTGCCAGTTTACGAGGAATCGATACCCTCAAACTCAAAATTTTGAAAGGAAATGTTGTCTTGCAGCAAGGCAATACCACCTTTCATTGCGACTCTGCCTACCTCTACGACGAGCGCAACGATATGGAGGCTTTCGGAAATGTCTTGATAGAACAAGGCGATTCCATGGAAATTGAATCACAGTACCTTGACTACAACGGCAAAACTCGGAAAGCTACACTGGTGGACGATGTTCTTTTGACAGACAAAGTAACCACGATTGTTGCGGACTCTATGGATTATTGGATGGATACCAAGCGGGCTTTAATAAAAAGCAATGTATACATTACTGACAACAAAGTGGAAGTGTGGGCCGATAGTCTAGACTATTATTCGAAAACGAAAAAGGCCTATCTGAAAGGGAACACCAAATTCAATGATGATGGGGTGAGCATCGAAGCAGATGAAATGGATTATGATTTTAATGCAGAGCAAGGACGCTACAGGGGCAATGGAAGAGTGAATAATAAAAACACCAAATTAACTTCCGAAGACGGCTTTTACGATGCACTTACAAATGAAGTGCAGTTCACCCAATCAGTTCATGTGGATGACCCTGAGTATCAATTAGACACCGAT
>CALFBW010000147.1 GCA_937951415.1 uncultured Chitinophagales bacterium
TGGATAGAACCAACCTGGTCATAGGGATGGCATTCAAAAAATCGAGTACTCTTTATTAGAAGATCGAACTACATCCAGAGCAGTACAACAAACCAAGTGGATTAGCCCGAGTTCAGGTTATTGACTTTAACTGCGAAGAAATGGATTTCGCGAATGAATTCCGACTGAAGCGGCCGATCAAAAAGCTTGATTTTTTAGAGCTACGCGATCAATGAGTTCGATTATAGAAATCGTCGTTGTATTGAATATTTATCTGAAAATTGGAGAAGCAAAGATTATCGAATTAAATTCACCCGCGCTCCAGAATTTGGATTTTGTTTCCACCTTGAAACGAAAGACAAACATTTGATTTGTTGGGAGTTACTCAATACGAATGCAAGCTACCTTTGGTTCTCTTCTAAGTCAAAAGGATTAAATTTTTTAGAAGAGGAAGTCAATCAAGCCATATCCGAGATTTATGCTTTGGGCAGAAAGGCTTACCTCAAGTCGCTACAAAAAATAGATTCTTCCGTCGATTTTTGTAGGATTATGCATCCCAGTAGTAAGGAAGCAGCTGTAGACTTTAATAAATGGCTAGATCGATTGTCCCAATTCACAGTTTAGCTGGATTCATGCCTAGACATTCAAGTTACCTTTCTCTGCTTCTGCCATGATTCGATGCGCCAGATCAATAGCTCGGTAGGCATCTTCTAAGGTAACCGCAGCTTCAGTGCCTTCGTCAATACTGTCCGAAAACGCCTCCAACTCCAAGGCGATGGCATTTACCGGTGGGCATTCGGGTTGCTCAAAGCTCACAAATCGTGGCGGAAACTGCGCTCCCGTATTTATTGCCAAAGAATTAACATTCGGATCTTCCTCATCGCTCATTCGAATGATCTCCGTTTTCTTCTCCAAAAAGTCCAGACTGATATACGCATCTTTTTGGAAAATACGCGTCTTCCGCATGTTCTTCATGGATAAACGACTGGCAGTTACGTTGGCCACACAGCCATTTTCAAATTCAATACGTGCATTACAAATATCAGGTTGCTTTGCTATCAAACTCACACCACTCGCTCTAACTTCTTTCACTTCGGATTGCACCATAGAAAGAATAATGTCTAAATCGTGAATCATTAGGTCTAGGACCACTGAAACATCGGTTCCCCTTGGATTGAATTGCGCCAAACGGTGGGTTTCTATAAAAAGTGGGGACACTTTGCGGTCTTTTACCGCCAACCAAGCAGGGTTAAAACGTTCTACATGACCGACTTGCACGCAGCAGGAGTGCTGATCGCGCAATCGGATAAGTTGCTCTAGATCAGTTAGATGTTCAGCAGCTGGTTTCTCAATAAATACATGTTTTCCAGCCTTTAGAGCTTCTTGAGCACAGTCGAAATGCGCAAAAGTAGGCGTTACAATATCCACAGCATCAACGGATTCGAGTAAAGCGGATAAACTGCCAAAACGCCTGAGGCCCATTTCGCTTGAAACCTTTGTAGCTACTTTGTCGTTTGGGTCAACAAAACCCACCAAATCAAAGAATGGGCTCTCCTTTAAAAGCCGCGCATGTATCTTTCCCAAATGGCCAACACCTAATAATCCAATTGCTTTCATCGGCGCAAAAATAATCAAAGCAGAAACATCGAAAGAAGTCGTAATTTTGTGCCATCATGAATGGGTCTACTTTAGCCATACATACTTTAGGTTGCAAACTCAACTTTACCGAGGGATCAGCCATAGGACGCCAACTACAAGAAGAAGGTTTCGAACTGGTCGATTTCCAGCAGGCCGCCGATCTATATGTTGTGAACACTTGTTCGGTTACTGATAATGCCGATAAGAAATGTCGCCACATAATACGGAAAGCATTAGATCAAAATCCAGAAGCTTTTATCGTTGTTATAGGTTGCTATGCGCAATTGAAACCCAAGGAGATTAGCGAGATCCCTGGAGTAGATTTGGTTTTGGGAGCTGCAGAAAAATTTAACTTGGTCAAGCATTTATCTGATTTGACCAAAAAGGAAGCAGGTACTTTTGTTTCTTCTGAAGTTTGTGACGCTAATGTGTTTATTAACAGCTGGTCTGATGATGAAAGAACACGTGCATTTTTAAAAGTGCAAGACGGCTGCGATTATTCCTGCTCATTTTGTACCATTCCTTTGGCACGTGGGAAGAGTAGGAGCAACTCCATCGAAGGTGTTTTGAAAAACGTTGAAGAGATCGTTGCTGCGGGTAAAAAAGAGATAATATTAACAGGCGTTAATCTAGGAGATTTTGGAGCCAATATGCCAGGGGAAGCCTATAGTTTCCATGATTTAGCTCAAGAGCTAGACAAAGTGGAAGGGATTGAGCGTTTTAGGATTTCTTCTATCGAACCCAATTTGCTCACTGATCCGATCATTGAATTGGTGGCAGCTTCGAATAAATTTGTGCCGCATTTTCACATTCCATTACAATCGGGAAATAATCGCTTGTTGGCTTTAATGAGGAGAAGGTATAAACGTGAGCTTTACAGTGATCGAATTCGAAAAATAAAAACACTGATGCCGCATTGCTGTATCGGGGTGGATGTTATCGTTGGATTTCCAACCGAGACAGAAGAGGATTTCCTAGAAACGTATAATTTTTTGAATGACTTGCCGGTGAGTTATTTACATGTATTTACTTATTCAGAAAGAGCAAATACTAAAGCATTGGAATTCGAAGAAGTAGTTCCAGTAGCCGACCGAAAACGCAGAAGCAAAATGCTCCGAATATTATCAGAGAAGAAAAAGCGTTTCTTTTATGAGCAGCACAAAGGAGAACGAAGATCCGTTTTGTTGGAGTCCAAAGTAGTAGATGGTCGAATGCAGGGTTTTACAGATAATTACATCGCTGTTTCTGTTCCTTTTGAAGAAGGCTTAGTTAATAAAATAGTTTCCGTTGATCTGGGAGAAATCGGGACCAATGGGATGTATTGGTCGGATTGTTTGAAAAATTCTTTACAAGCACACTAAATGTTTCCATCTTTTTACGAGTTTTTTCTTTACACTTTTGGAATTGACCTGCCAATAATGGGTCTATTTAAAGTATTTGGTTTCTTCATGGTGTTAGGGTTTTCTGTCGGTTATTATGTAGTATTTAGAAATTTCCGCGAGAAAGAAGAGCAAGGTATTTTTACGGCTCATCAAGTAGAGGAAACCCTTGGAGCACCTGCGAGTATTTTCGAAGTCATCTTCAATGTGTTCTTCGGTTTTATCTTGGGATATAAAGGGTTTTTTGCTGCTCAGAATTGGGAGCTAATGGTGAAAAGTCCTGAAGCAGTATTGTTCAACGGTCAAGGTGTTTTATGGGCTGGTATTGTTGGGGCTGTACTCGTAGGAGGTTTTGCTTATTGGGATAAAAAAAGACAGCAATTAGAGCAACCAATAACGAAATTGGTGAATTATTTTCCCAGTGATCGTGTAGCAGAATTGGTTTTTGTTGCAGCTTTGTGGGGCATCATCGGAGCAAAGGTTTTAGCAAGTGTTACTGAATGGGATAGCTTTATTGCAGACCCAATGGGATCACTCTTGAATTTTGCAGGATTAACTTG
>CALFBW010000148.1 GCA_937951415.1 uncultured Chitinophagales bacterium
CGTGAGGAATGCTTGTGTTCATTGATGGATACGGAATTCATCGTGTCGTGAAGGATGCTTATGTTCATTGATGGATACGGAATTCATCGTGCCGTGAGGATTTGCAGTAAACCTTGATTTTACGTTTTTGATTTACGAGGCTCCGATGGGTTGAAACCCATCACTAAAATTTATTGTCGTGCTATGAAGGATGCCTGTGTTTGTTGATAGATTCGGAACCCATCGTGCCATGAGGGAAGGAGGAAAGCGTGCTTTTGCGAGTTTTCGAAAATAAAAAAAACTCTCCTCGGTAGGGTATTCCCCAGCCTGCTTGTTTCCTAAACAACTGGATGCTCTCAGCAATAGCAATCCTTTTATTTGGAAACCTAAAAGCAGTCAAAATGAAAGTCAATCAAATTTTAAGAATCAGTATTATTCTCCTTTTTATGCATTTTTCTAACTCTTTACAGGGGCAAGATGTAAAGGTCTTTATTCTTGCAGGGCAATCGAACATGCAAGGACATGGAGACATTGAACCAGCCTCAGTAAGTGGCACGCTGTCTCACTTCATGGAAAATGGAAACGCTAGTGCATTCGATTATGTTCAAGCAGACAATGGCGATTGGGGCACCCGTCAGGATGTTTGGATACGGTACGACGATGAATTTGGAGATTTGAGAACAGGTGTTTTAAATGTTGGTTTTGGTTCTAATGAAGTACAAATTGGACCGGAGTTCGGTTTCGGACATCAGTTAGGTGCACAGTTGGATGAACAAGTTTTGATCATCAAAACCTGCTGGGGCGGAAAGAGTTTAAAGGAGGATTTTAGGCCTCCCAGTTCTAGTGGAAGTACAGGTCCATACTATGAAGAGATGATGAACCATATTGAAGATGCTATCGAAAATATCGGCCAAGAGTTTCCACAGTACACAGGTGGTAGCATCGAAATTGCGGGTATGGTTTGGTTTCAAGGTTGGAACGATGCAGATGGTCCGGAATTTATTGATGAATACGAAGAAAATCTAATTAATCTCATTGGCGATGTTCGCGAGGATTTAAATGTTCCCGACCTTCCTTTTGTGATAGGTCTTTCTGGGAATGGCGGATTTGAATTGGAACAGAATGGCGGATGGATTAATAATTTACAAACGGGAATTTTGCCAGCTCAAATCAACGCTGCGGAATACGAAGGTCATGAAAATGTGTCTTATGTTGATACGCGACCATTTTGGCGAGCGGCTGAAGATTCTCCAGAGCCAGATTTCTTGCATCACTGGAATAATAACGGCGAAAGTTATTTACGCATTGGTGATGCTTTTGGTGAAGAAATGATCAATCTACTCGATCCTAACAACACTGGAACTGTCGGATCAGAGCCTGTTGAAAGTCTTGGGAGTATTCAAGCCAATACCAATCCTGCGCTTCCTTCCTCGTACAATTTTCAAGAGTATGTTTTTCCAGAACCTAACGATGAAGGAGAATGTCTAGGAATTGAAAATTCAACAGCTATTATGGAAGACGTTTTTATTTCGCAAACCCATAGACATTCTATTGATCATCCTTTGTTTTTTACGATAGGGGAGCGACCAGCTTTATTACAATTGGCTGTCACTGGGGAAGGAGCTGCCCCTGATGTGCAAGTCGAAGGTTTTTTGGACGGAAATTTTTTGGGAACTTTATGTATGAAAGGTCCGGAGATACTAAGTCCTAACATTAATTTGTCGCAGCCGAATTTTAGCGATTATTTTTCTGTTACACTTCCTAAAAGCTGGATCAGGGATGGATTAATATTAAATCTCTCAGCAGGAGAGGCGTCAAGAATTATTTCAACAGAAGAACTTAAAATATCTCCTTATACAGAATTGAATTTGGTTCTCGTTAATATGGATATTATGGATTATAATTACGAAGAACACCGCACACCAATTTTCGATGATTTCTTGGAAGAATTGGCTTCAGCGATTCCAGCCAGTGTTGTTCGATTTGGACAGTTTCCTGAGACTTTGAGTATGCCTAGTATTGCTGTAAATAATGATGAAGGAAGTGCATTTGTTTTTAGTGCAGGGGAATTAATAGAAGAATTTGGCGTAAATAATGGATACATAAATGCAATGGGGCATGATCTATTAATACGAATGCAGGAGGCTACTGGTGATTATCCCAATACCATTTATTTCGGGAATACTCTTAATCTCGATCCGGGAGGCTGGGGTCTTGATGGTTCTTTTGTGAGTTATGATTATACCGATATATTTATTCATGAATTAGGGCATGCATTATCATTGCCACATTGGGGAGATGCTTTTCGTGTAGACGATCCTCCCGCTGATGAATTCTCTTACCCTTATGGTGGTGCGCTAGGAGAGGAGTCAGGTGGACGAGGAACTGCTTGGAATTTTATTCAAGACATTTATGAATTTGTGAGTCCTATTTGTGAGAATGAAAGTGAATTCAGTGAACTAGGCGTAGAGCGCAGTGATTGTATGCAACGTGAATTTGCTTGTATAGAAACTCGCTCAGACGGGCCGGGTCCTTGGGATGGGTTTGGAGATTTTTCCGCAAAAGCAATCAATGATTTTCTAGCGGGATCAAGTAGCCAGTTTGGAGAAGTAGAAGACCAAGGAGAATTGGTGGAATTTCATTTAAAAGAAAATTTGGGTTACCCGAGGGTAGAATTGCAGAACGGACAACGTGTATTTACAAGAGAAGAAAATGTTTCTGGGAATGTCTATGTGGAAGATGTTATTAAATTGCCGGGAGACGAACAAGTAGAAAGGGAAGCTTATCTAATTTACGGTTATGCTCATGCGAATGATCCTGCTGCCAATATTATTTATGAACCTGTAAAATATACGGGAGTATTATTGCCAAATATTGACCCAACAAACCCAGAAATGTTTTCGACTTTGCAGGATTTGGAGTTTGAGGATGCGCCTTCCTTATTTGGGGAGCAAAGAGATATTACCCTTAAATTAACTTACATCGACGGTACCGAGCGTCATGTTTTGGTTCCTTTTGCGAGTTTTGAACGCCCATATACTGGAGCAGCTAATGAGAAGTTAGATGTAGCATATTTTGCTGTTTCCGTTCCCGCCGATGAATTGTTATGCGGACTTGAAATGTACCACCGAGAGTTTATTATTCTAGATAACGATTCTGATATTTCTGGAAATATTAATGATCCTTCACAGAATATTACGGCGGATAATTTTATGAATGATGCTGTTTTAATGGCTAGTTTAGATCACTCTTGTAATTGTCCAGGAACACCAGGATTTATTGAGCCTGGAACACCATGCGACGATGGAAATCCCCTCACCATTGATGATGTTGAAGATGGTTTTTGCAATTGTGCAGGAGTGCCCGTAGCCCCTTGCGGATTAATTACGAACGGACAGTTTCAAGAAACATTAGCGAGCTGGTGGACCTGGGGCAATAATGCCGAGAGCCTCGATGGAGAAGCTGCTTTCGAGGATATTGAGTTCGATGATTCGGGAATTGCTCAAGGAAATATGGCATTTATTACTGGAGAAAATTATTCAATTCAATTTGATGCTTATGCTTCTGAGCCAAGATCAATTGAGGTGATTATCTTTAATGAAGGAGGTGAATTTATCGAATATTATCGAGAAATTGTCCATCTTACAACAACGAAAGAGCCTTATGAATTGATCTTCACTTTTGACCAGGCATCTACCAACAATGCCACGATGGAATTCGATTTTACCGACAGTGAGGCGTCCGTTTATTTAGATAATGTTTGCTTAGATTTTGCTTGCGCTGCTTCCGAAATTCCTTACAATGGAATTGACGATGATTGCGATCCCGCCACTTTAGACGACGATTTAGACGAAGATGGCTTTAGTTTAATAAATGACTGTGATGATAATAATGCAGCAATAAATCCGAACCAAACGGAAATTCCCTACAACGGGATTGATGACGATTGTAGTGCATCTACTTTAGACGACGATTTAGATGAAGATGGCTTTAGTTTAATAAATGATTGTGATGATAATAATGCAGCAATAAATCCGAACCAAGCGGAAATTCCCTACAATGGGATTGATGACGATTGTAGTGCATCTACTTTAGACGATGATTTAGACGAAGATGGTTTTAGTTTAATAAATGATTGCGATGATAATAATGCAGCAATAAATCCGAATCAAACAGAAATTTCCTACAATGGCATAGACGACGATTGTAGTGCATCCACTTTGGACGATGATTTAGATGAGGATGGTTTTAGTTTAATAAATGATTGTGATGACAATAATTCGAGTATCAATCCAGCAGCTACTGACATTCCAGACAATGAAATCGATGAAGATTGTAATGGAAGTGATTCCACTGACATTGTAGACAATGATCAAGATGGCTTTGGTTCAGATGTGGACTGTGATGATAATAATGCAGCAATAAATCCGAACCA
>CALFBW010000149.1 GCA_937951415.1 uncultured Chitinophagales bacterium
GAAGGAACCGATATTACCTTTGATTTTTCAACACTCACAGTCGATTCTTATCGATGGCAAGATGAGTCGGCGGGCAGTACGTTTAGTGCCTCTACGTCGGGTTGGTACTGGTTAGAAATAGAGGTAGGCGGCTGTACTTTTCGCGATAGCGTGGAGCTTTTATTTTTGACTAATCCCACTGTTGATTTGGGAGCAGATCAGACCATCTGTGAAGGAACGCCTTTGCAATTGGATGCGCAGATAACGGGTGCAAACTATGAATGGCAAGATGGAAGCGGCGATCAATTCTTCGATGTTGTAAGTACTGGATGGCACTGGGTGGAGGTAAATATCGGTACTTGTTCTGATGTGGATTCAACATTTATTACCATAGAAGAACCCGGAACTATTGATGTGATTTCACAGTTGGGGCTTTGTCCCGGAAACGTAGCTACCATTAATTATACCGTAGATATTGGAGGCGTCATCAGCAATGAATCGATTGAAGTACAGCCAACGAATACCTTTTTGGTCAGTACGGGACAAGTAGCTTGTGATGTGACAGAAAGTATTAATGTTTTTTCCACTCCCTTGCCGAGCTTGGATTTGGGTGGACCTTTTACCATTTGTAATTCGGAGGTAATAAATGCGAACATTCCTATGGTCTTTGATTCCGTTCAATGGAATGATGGTAGTCAGGATTTTGACCGCTTACTCAATGTAGCCGGTACATACTCAGTAACGGCTTGGCAAGACGGCTGTTCCGTTGTGGATGAGTTCGACTTGATTGTTGAAGATTGTGGCATTGATACCACCGTCGTTATTGAGCCGATAGTAGAAACGCCAAATTGTAAGGTGATTTTTCCCACAGCTTTTAGTCCCAATAACGATGAGACAAATGATGAGTTTTCGCTCTATCCTGTTGATTGTGAGTTGACTAACTTTGAATTTCACATTTATAATCGCTGGGGAGAACGTCTTTTTACCGGTTCATCAGTAGATTCCTTTTGGGATGGTAGCGCTTTTGGGGAAGATCAACCAATGGGAGTTTATACATTTGTCGTCATTTATGAATCTGGGGGCGTAGAAGCAGCTACAGGCGGTAACCTGACATTATTGCGGTAATATTTATTTGCCAATAAATTTGTCGGAAAATAGTAAAGTGAAAGCTGTTAAACTCCTCTTTTACAGAGCATAAGATATGCTCATCTACTAATAAATTAGGACCATCTTTAATACAGTGGATAAGAATGGAAGGGAATCCCACTTTCGTGCCTGTTTAGGCATTGATGTTGCATTGATTTCAGTGAAGAATGTCTACTAAGGAACGTGTATTATGAATCCAGCGAATTTTAAGGTCGATACCAGTTTGACTGCCCTTTTGGGAGAGAATTATCGATCAACCGAAGCAGCTTTGAAAGAATTGGTAGACAATTCTTGGGATGCTGATGCCCAAAGTATATCAATCCAGCTACCAGAACCGATGCAACAAACGGTGGTGACCATTGAGGATGACGGAGCGGGAATGACGGAAGAAGAGATCCGAAACGAATACTTATTTATTGCTAGAAGTAGGACTTCTCGTAAGGGAGATACGACTCCTGTGAGGGGGCGAAAAGTAAAAGGGCGAAAAGGGATTGGTAAGTTTGCGGGCTTATTGATTGCAAGTGAAATGCAATTGATCTCAAAATCACAAGGAAGAGAAACTACCCTTGTCATCAATAAAGAAGAGATACTTCGCTGGAAAGATGATTTGGAAAGTTTGGATTTGCAGATTGTTTCGAAAAAGTGCTCCAAGAAAGAATCGGGAACTACGATTATTTTGAAGAGTCTAAATCAAAATCTGAACTTCCCGAATCCTGTTCGTTTGTCTCAATTGTTGATAGCTGAATACGGCAGAGAAAATGATTTTGACATAAAAATAAATGGCGACGAATTAGACATTAAAGACTTAGTAGGTATTTCTGAAGCTGGAAGTGAAGAAACCGAATTAAGCGGCAAAATTGATTACAAGTTTGTTATTTCTGACCAGAGCAGTGTAAAGGAAGCAGGAATTGGAATTCGAGTAAATGGAAAGATCATTGGGAAACCTTCTTTTTTAGGATTAGAAGAGGATGAAGAAGTTCCTAGAAGATTATTGAGACGTGTTTATGCTGAAGTAGAGGTGGATCAATTAAAGGATGATGTCACGGCCGATTGGGGAGCCATCTTCGAAAATTCGAAAAAACTGGAGGAAGTCAAGACCATAATTTGTCCGAAGATCAAAAAGGCAATTCTAGATCTGTATCGTATTCAAGTTCACACAGCGAAGGCGAGAATAAAAAGTAAATTAAAAAGAAAACTCAACAGTGTTCCATTGCATAAACAGGCTTTTGCAAATGAAACTTTTGAGAAGGTCTTGCAGAAATTTTACAACGAACCAGAAGATAAAATTGAAACAATTCTTTCTGTAGTTCTAGACACTTTGATTCAAGATGAGTATCAAGCAGTCTTGAAAAAGATTGAAAAATCGGCCGATAAAAAAGCCCCCGCACTAGGAGCTACGCTTTCAGATTTTGGGCAATTAGAATTATTGGCGCAAACGGAGCAAGCGAAAAATCGAAGCAATTTTATTGATTTCTTTGAGCAATTGGTATTAGCTGAGAAAACTCCAGCTAAAGATGTTCATGCTGCTTTTGTAAATAATTTGTGGATGCTCGAAGAGCGTTTTTCTTCTATGACAAGCAGTGAATCATTAGATAAAATATGCACGGGATTCTTAGTAGGTAAAAGTAAAACGAAAACGACCGAATTGATTCTTTGCCAAGATTACCGCGATGACATCTTGTTGATAGAGCTAAAGTCTTCGAATGCAATGGTTGGAAAAGTGGAGAAAGCTAAAGCGGAAAAGTATAAAACACAGTTGCGCTTAATGTTTCCGAAAGCAAAGATTAGTATGCTGTTCTTAGGGCAGCGCGTCGATGAAAAATGGGCTAAAAATTCTAGTGGAAAAACAATTTTGCTAGAAAGCTATGAGAAGCTGGTAACCAACGCACGAATGCGTGTGGATTGGCGAATGGCTTAAGCGCTCGCGTTTTTATTGCAAGAAAATCTCCTAGGAATTTATCATTCGCAAATAGGAATTTAAGGGCAAACAGTATTCTAAGAAATGGTGTTTCTCACACCCATTCTATTTCCCCTTTCCTCGCTTTTAAGGTGTTCTTCAAAAGCGATACTACAGTCATAGGTCCTACGCCTCCAGGAACGGGTGTAATGAAACTACTCTTTGCAGCCACCTCATCAAATTTCACATCGCCTTTTAAACGGTAGCCCGATTTACGTGTCTCATCTTTCACACGGGTAATCCCAACATCAATTACGACCACGCCTTCCTTGACCATGTCTCCAGTGATGAATTCCGCTTTTCCTAGAGCGACCACCAATATGTCGGCTCGTTTTGTGTGGAAGGCGAGATCTTTCGTGCGAGAGTGACAGAGGGTTACCGTGCAATTTCCTACAGCAGCATTTTGTGCCAACAAAATACTCATGGGAGAACCCACAATATTGGAACGGCCCACTACCACGCACTCTTTGCCGCTAGTTTCAATGCCATTGCGTTCTAGCAGTTGTACAATTCCGTAGGGCGTTGCAGGAAGGTAGGAGGGGAGGTTTTGCGCCATTCTCCCCACATTAACAGGGTGGAAACCGTCCACATCCTTTTTGGGATCAATGGCCATCACCACCTTGTTCGCATTGATGTGCTTGGGCAAAGGCAATTGAACGATAAATCCATCAAGGTCTTCTTGTTGATTCAGTTCCTCTATTTTCTTCAATAAAACTTCCTCACTAGTATCAGCTTCTAGACGAACCAGAGTGGAAGCAAAACCCAATTGATCGCACATTTTTACTTTGTGCCCAACGTAAGTTTCACTGGCTCCATCACTACCCACCAGAATTGCTGCTAAGTGTGGCGGACGAGCTCCGTTCGCTACAAGTGCTGCTACCTCTTGCTTCATTTCTTCTTTTAAAACCGTCGACAGTTCTTTGCCTGATAATAATTTGTACACGGAATAATTTATTAAAGAGTAGAATATTTAATACAAAAAAGGCCGGAAGCGTCAATGTCTTCCGGCCTTGGTTTTTATTTATTACTAATAAATAGTAGCAATGCGTAAATAATAGATGCCTAAATTCAAATTTGAAAAAGGGCCCCTATTTATTTTGCATCATTTAGTCGTTCAATTTTAGAACTGCAAGGAAAGCTTGCTGAGGTACTTCTACACGACCTACTTGACGCATACGTTTCTTACCTTTCTTTTGCTTTTCGAGCAATTTTCTTTTTCGGCTAATATCACCACCGTAACACTTGGCAGTTACATCTTTTCGGAAAGCCGACAAGGTTTCACGGGCAATAATTTTTGCTCCAATGGCTGCTTGAATGGCAATCATAAATTGCTGGCGATTAATGAGCTCTCGCAATTTCTTGCAAAGACGACGACCGAAAGACTGTGCTTTCGCTTTGTGAATCAAAGCTGAAAGGGCATCTACTTTTTCTCCATTCAAAAGAATGTCCAGCTTCACCAATTCTCCTTGACGGAAACCGATTTGATGGTAATCGAAAGAAGCATACCCCCTAGAGAGCGATTTTAATTTGTCGTAGAAATCAAAAACGATTTCTGCCATCGGCATTTCGAAAGTCATTTCTACACGCGTCTTCGACAAATAAACCTGATTAATCAAAACCCCTCGACGCTCAATGCATAAACCCATAATGCCGCCGATATACTCAGGCAGCGAAATGATCTGTGCTTTAATGTAGGGTTCTTCGATCCGTTCCAGCATGGTAGGATCGGGTAAGTCGGAAGGGTTATTTATTAAAAGAGTTTCCTGTCTTTTTGTGTAAGCATAATAACTTACTTGCGGAACGGTAGTGATGACGGCCATGTCGAATTCTCGATCCAATCGCTCTTGAATAATTTCCAAGTGCAATAGTCCTAGGAATCCACAACGGAATCCAAATCCTAAGGCGAGAGATGTTTCTGGTTCATACACCAAAGAAGCATCGTTCAATTGTAATTTTTCTAGCGACTCACGGAGGTCTTCAAAATCATCCGAATCAATAGGATAAATTCCCGCAAAAACCATCGGCTTCACATCTTCAAAACCATCAATAGGTTTCTCACAAGGATTGGCTGCTAAAGTCAAAGTATCACCTACCTTAATCTCCTTGGCCTGCTTTACACCTGTAATAACATAGCCTACGTCACCAGCTGAAATTCCTTTCTTTGGTACCAAGTCCATGTGTAAAATACCCACCTCGTCTGCATCGTAATCCCTTCCAGTAGCATAGAAGCGAACTTTATCGCCTTTCGAAATCTTTCCGTTCATGATACGGAAGTACGCGATTACTCCTCGGTACGGATTGAAAATAGAATCAAAAATCAAAGCTTGAAACGGTGCTTCAGGATCTCCTTTCGGAGCAGGAACGCGTGCGACAACAGCTTGTAGAATCTCTTCTAGTCCCAAGCCCGTTTTACCACTTGCTTCTAGTATGTCTTCGCGATCTACACCAATTAAATCAATAATCTGATCGGCTACTTCTTCTATCATAGCACCATCCATATCAATCTTGTTGATGATCGGGATGATTTCCAAATCGTGCTCCAAAGCCAAGTACAAGTTTGAAATGGTTTGTGCTTGAATTCCTTGTGTGGCATCCACTAAAAGCAATGCCCCTTCACAGGCGGCAATCGATCGACTCACTTCGTAAGAAAAATCTACGTGTCCAGGCGTGTCAATAAGGTTAAAAGTATAGTTGATCCCATCTTGTGTATAGGGCATTTGAATGGCATGACTCTTAATGGTGATTCCCCGTTCCCTTTCGAGGTCCATGTCATCCAATTTCTGATCTTGCATATCACGCTGAGACACGACACCCGTGATTTCCAAAAGGCGGTCGGCCAAGGTGCTTTTACCATGGTCGATGTGTGCAATAATGCAGAAGTTTCTGAAGTGCTTCATATAGACCCGCAAAGGTACATGATATGGGGCTAAGATGTAAGGGAGAATCGAAAAGCGAAGCCATTGTTGGCGGCAATTTGGGCCGTATCTATTCCCTTTTGATCAATAGCTGACCAGACCAACACTTGCGGAGCCTATTCTGTGCTGCTCAGCTGTTCCATCCGTAGCATGTTTTCTTTCTTAAACCAAAGGGTTTGCAAGATTCCTCGTGCCGCCATGAATGCGAGTAGAGCTGCCCATAAGAGATCGTTCCCCAAGCTGTTTGGCAATAAATAGTAAACGGACAAGAAGACAATCAAAGACAACAACATGGTTTCTCGCATGGCTTTGGAAGCCGTTAAGCCTATGTAAATGCCGTCCCAAATGTAGCAAGCTGCGCTGATTATCGGATACAATGCCATCCAGTAAAGGAACGGTTTTGCTGCCGCAATGACGGCGTTCTTGTCCGTGAAAATTCCGAGAAGAAATTCACCTGCTAACAGATAGGAAAATGCATAAACGAAGGAGAGAATGAAACCCCACAAGAAGGAATAACGAATTGACTTTTTCAGATTGACTAAGTCTTTGGCTCCTTGGTATTTTCCCACCAAACTTTCACTCGCGTAGGCGAAACCGTCAATTCCGTAAGACATCCAGTTGATGAATTGTAGGAGAATCACATTCACAGCCAAGATGGTGGCTCCAGCCGCTGCCGATTTGCTGTAGAAAAAACCGAAGACAAGAGTGAGGCAAAGCGTGCGAATAAAAATGTCTCGATTAATCGAAAGGAAGCGACGAAATGCCTGAAATTGCAAGAGCGCACTCGTATTTATTGTTTTAAAAAGGTGCTTGTATTTTCTTACTAACAAAAGACAAGCAAAGGCAAGCCCACTGTATTGCGCAATCAAGGTTCCGTAAGCAACACCAGCTGTTCCCATTTGATAATGGCGAACGAAAAAATAGCTAAAGGCAATGTTTAG
>CALFBW010000150.1 GCA_937951415.1 uncultured Chitinophagales bacterium
TTTATTGTTCGCTTTTATTTTTTATTAAAGTGGATAACTGCCCAATTATCCTTTTGCACAGTTTTTAGATGCTGAAAAGTGTCGGCATAGAAGTCTAGCATTTCTTCCACATCTGTTTCGAATATTCCGCTCATCATCAAACGACCGCCTGCTTGTAAAACTTTTGCCAAGTCTGGTTTCGAATCCAACAAGACGTTTTTATTGATGTTTGCTAAAACCACATCAAATCGCATGTTTTGAAAAAGGTCTTTTTCCCCTTTTTCTACAACGACCTTTGTGCACTTATTGTCATTGAGAATTTCTTTGGCATTATTAACTGCCCATTCATCTATGTCGTTAGCAAAAATTTCTTTTGCTCCTAATCGTTCCGCCATTAAAGCCAAAACAGCAGTTCCACAACCATAATCCAAGACACTTAAATCGGTAAAATCAAAATCGAGCATTTGCTCTAACATTTGAAAAGTTGTGGCGTGATGTCCCGTTCCGAATGCCATTTTCGGCATTAAGAGGATTTCGTGTTCAAAATCTGGCTTACTCTCGTGAAAAGGCGCTCGAATTCTGATTCTTCCAGCAATTTCTACTGGATCAAAATTGCTTTCCCATTCTTCATTCCAATTCTTAATCGGCATGGGTTTAGCCTCTATGAAGGAACAAACTCCCATCGATTGGTAGCGCGCTAAAAGTTCACAGACTTTTGCTTCGTCGTAGGTTTCTGATACAACAAATGCTAACAATTGCTCCTCCTCTTCTTGAAAAGAATCGTAGCCGAGATCTACGAGTTCGGCAATCAGAATTTCTTTGAGGAATTGCTCCTTTACTGCAATTTTTACTTCTGTGTATTTCAACCCGCCGTTTTAACGATGGCCAAAAAGTCGTTCGCCTTAAGAGAAGCTCCTCCAATCAAACCTCCATCCACATCTTTTTGAGAAAGTAGTTCAGCAGCATTAGCTGGTTTCATTGAACCTCCATACAAAATCCGACAAGCTTCAGCTGTTTTCTGTGACACATTCTTCGAAAGTAAGGTGCGGATAAATTCATGCATTTCTTGTGCTTGCTGTGGACTTGCTGTTTTTCCCGTCCCAATTGCCCAAACAGGTTCATAAGCAATGACCACTTTCGCAAAACTTTCTTCACTTAAATGAAACAAAGCCTTTCTCAATTGCTTTCCAACCACTTCGGCTTGTGAGTCACTTTCTCGCTCTTCTAGGCTTTCTCCACAACAAAAGATGACTGGCAATCCAACCTCAAGGGCTGCATCTACTTTTAATCGAAGAAACGCATCGGTTTCTCCAAAGTACTTTCTTCGTTCGGAATGCCCCAAGATCACATAGTTGACAGAAAGATCAGAGAGCATTTGAGGAGAAACCTCCCCTGTATAAGCTCCTTTTTGCTCAAAATAGGCATTCTGCGCTCCAATTTGAAGAGCACTTCCTTTCGCTGTTTCAAGCATTGAGACTATGTAGGGAAAAGGAGGGCAAATCAAAACCTCGCAATTGGGCTCTTCGCTTTCCAATTGACTGCAAATGTCTTGGCATAAATTCTTAAAGTCGGCTGCTCCCGGGTTCATTTTCCAGTTCCCAGCTATGATCTTACGGCGCATTGCTATCTTATTTAGGTAGTGTGCTAAGATACATCATGCAATTTGTAGAAAGTAGTGATTTGCAAGGCAATAGTGTTGTCTAGCTGCTCTTGCTTGCAATTTGTACTGAACAGGATTTGCGATATGAGAAAGATGGACAAGATGAACTGCTCTTCTCTGGGTGGCTGTGGTTTTATTGGCGGCTTTTCTTAGCTGCAAGTTCGAGGAATTGTTTGGAACAGGATGTAAATGATAAGAAAGATCATCAAGATCGGAGTTGTTGGCTGCCTGGTCGATTTTTGAGGCAAAGTGCTTGTTACCTCCTGATAAATCATCAAACTACCTTTCCCATTTTCGGAAAGGAGCTGTTTGCTCGAAGACTGATTGTAGCATTGCTCGTTCTTCAGGGCCCATTTCCTTTTTACGACGGGCCATGACTCGTTCGGCTGTATCCATAGCTTTATTGAATTGATAGGTGTAATTTTTTTCAACGCCGCCCCAACAGAATGAAGGAATAAACTTACTTGGGAAGCCAGCTCCATAAATGTTGGCTGAAACTCCTACAACCGTTCCCGTATTGAACATGGTATTTATTCCACATTTCGAGTGATCGCCCATGATTAGCCCGCAAAATTGTAAGCCAGTGTCAATGTAGGAAGGCTTGTTTAGATACGACCATGCTTTGATTAGTGCGTAGTTGTTCTTAAGGTTAGAGTTATTAGAATCTGCTCCTAAATTGCACCATTCACCAATGACCGCATTCCCTAGGTATCCGTCGTGTCCTTTATTACTGAATCCTTGTATAATCGAGTTACTTACTTCTCCTCCGACCTTGGAATGTGGACCAATTGTAGTGGCACCATAGATCTTTGCGCCCATTTTGACTGTAGCATTTTCGCACAAAGCGAAAGGTCCACGGATGGCGGAACATTCCATCACTTTTGCATTTTTACCTATATAAATGGGACCATTTTTAGTGTTTAGCGTTGCCCCTTCTACTTCCGCACCCTCTTCAATAAATAAATCTACTGTAGGTCCAATGAGTATGTTAGTTCGAGATAAAGGCATCGATATTCTGCCGCCTTTTATCCGCTGATAGTCGGCTTTTATTTCTTGATCATTCAAACGAAACAAATCCCAAGGATGTCGAATACGATCAAGCAGCTCGTCCTCCGTTTCCAGGCCTTTGTGTTTCTGGTCTAGCAGCTTTAGCGCCGCTTCCCGTTCACAGTTGCCATAGCGGAGAGCTATCAGTTCTTTTCCTGCATATAAAGCTTGCCCAATAGGCAATTCCAACACTACTTTTGCGACTTCTGTGTCGGGGAGTGCAGCAGCATTTATTAAGAAATTGTCCTCTCCGCTCTTAAATGGAAAAAGGTCTTGTAAGTAATTGGCAGTCAACCAAGAACATTCATTTATTTCTAGTAATTTTTTCCATTTGTCTTCGATGCACTCTATTCCTACCCTCAAAGATGAGACAGGGCGGGTGAAGGTCAAGGGAAGCAGTCCTTCTCGGCTGTTCTGATCGAAGAATATAATTGATGCTTTATCCACGGCTGTAAAATAAGAAAGTCCCACCATACGGTAGGACTTTCTGTATTGTTCAAATAAAAAAGGAGTTGCTTATTCAGCAGCTTCCGTTTTCGTTTCTTCTGCAGCCGGTGCTTCTTCTGCTGGAGCTGCTTTTCTTTTACGAGAGTATTTCTTGTTAAATTTCTCGATACGTCCTGCTGTATCAACGAATTTCATCTTTCCTGTAAAGAAAGGGTGAGACATATTAGATATCTCCAATTTCACTAGAGGATATTCAGTACCATCTTCCCAAACGATGGTTTCTTTCGTTTCAGCGCAAGAACGCCCTTTGAATGTATAGTCGCACGAGAAGTCCTTGAAAATCACTTCTCTGTAGCTGTCAGGGTGTAGTCCTTTTTTCATTGCTCAGAATTTTGAAGCGCAAATATACAATTTCAGCTAAGAATTATCAAGGAATGCGCTTTATAATTGCCTTAACAAGCCGACTCTTGGACGATTAGGTCTTCTACTTTAGCCTTCGAACTGCAGACTGATGGTCAATGTTCTCGATCGAAGGTTTTCTAAGACATCGCTGTATTGATAATTTTCTGTAGGAACATGAACGTTATTCAATCCTCTCGACAGTTTTATCTCTGGTGAAAAGATGAACAACGGAAAGTAAAATTCAAAGCCAAAACCCATCTCCACTCCCACATCAATGGGTGCCAATTTCACAATATCGTTGGCTTTTCTTTTCTTGGAATTCGACGCTAAATCCCAATCTACTTTTACACCTCCTAAAATATAGAAACGGAAGTTGTCATAGAATCGATCTGATTTGTATTTTAGACCTATGGGGAAACTGAGGTAAATGGATTCAATGGTGTTTTTCCGAATAAAATCCCCAGCTCCCGATACTTCCACATAACGCAGCTCCTTTTCTGCAAAGATGAGCGTAGGAATGAAACGCAAGTCGAGTCGTCTTCCAACCTTCAGGTTCGAGACTATTCCCAAGTTAAAACCTGCGGAATTAGGAGATTCAACTACTTTGATAGAATCGTGCAGAATAAATGCTTCGGAATGTTCTACACTGAAACGAGTAGAGTTGTAACCCATGAGCATTCCAAAATGCACCCTCTTGTTGTCGTGATTTTCGAAGTTGATTTGTCCCTGTGCCACCAAAGGCATCAGTAGCAATGCTACTAAGACGACTGCACTCCTGTGTAGATGGAGCTTACTCCAAATGTTAGCGATTTCCATTGAGTATCCTTAAATCCTGCATTCTCCAAATAGCCTGTAAAATCCTTTCCCTCAGGAAAATTTTGCACCGACTCCGGGAGATATTTATAGGCTCTTTGATCTTTTGAGACCATTTTGCCAAATAGCGGGAGAATATTGTTAAAATAAAAATTAAAGATCTGCTTGATCGGAAATACCGTAGGTTTAGAAAATTCTAAAACGACCAGCTTTCCGCCTGGCTTTAGAACTCTTCCGATTTCGTTTAAGCCTTTTTGCAGATTTTCAAAGTTCCTTACGCCATATGCAACGGTTACAGCGTCAAAGGTATTGCTAGGGAAGTCTAGGTTTTCCGAATCTCCCATCTTCAATTCGATCTTTTTCTCCAGACCTCGTTTAGCAATCTTCTTCTCTCCTACTCGAAGCATTTCTCTGGAGATGTCTACCCCAACGATCTTTTGGGGCT
>CALFBW010000151.1 GCA_937951415.1 uncultured Chitinophagales bacterium
ATCTTTTAATGTAAATGCAACCGAGCTAAGTTGCGCAACAGGAACAGCCGAAATTTTTGCCAGCAGTACTGATACTGGCTTGTCTTACAATTGGACGGGCCCGAATGGCTTCTCTGCTTCTGGCGAAAGCATAGCAGTAAATCAAATGGGTACATATAGTGTATCGGCTACTTCTTCAAGCACAGGCTGTTCTTCCAACATGACTTTCGAAGTGCATCCTGGCGACGAGATTCCTGATTTGAGTGTTGCTAACGAAAGCATCGACTGCGGAGAAAACAGCACGCTGTTGACAGCGGTAAGTTCCAGTTCTGATATCAGCTACAATTGGACGGGGCCTAACAGTTATACTGGAACAGGTGCTTCTGTCGAAGTATTTGCAATTGGTGACTACACGGTAACAGCAACTGATAATGAAACGGGTTGCGTTGGAACGTATACCGCTGCCGTTACAGGAGGAAGTTCTATCGCAGCTCCTAACTTCGAAATTACAAGCATTACATGTGATGGAACAGGAGGATCTATTCTTTTGATCGAAGAAAATCCTGCCTTGGATTACACATGGACTGGGCCTAACAACTATTCAGCTTCTACAGCTTCTATTGAAGTTTCTGAAGCAGGAACGTATGACCTAAGTATTACCAGTAGCAGCGGATGTTCTACAAATGCTTCGGTAGAAGTATTGAGTGAAGCACTTGATGTAACGATTACTGCTTTCGATATCTCCTGCGAGGAAGGAGGGCTGGTATCAGCGGTTAGTAACCAATTGCTGATGTATGAATGGAGCGGACCAAATGGGTTCTTTACTTCTGCTAACATCCACACAATTTCTGATCCTGGAACCTATACAGTTACAGCAAGCAGTCCCTACACTGGTTGCTCTTTCACCAGCAGCATTGAAGTAGGGGAGATAACTTGCAGCGAAGACCAAGAACCTCCAATCTTTGACCTTGCGATTGAACAAGAAATGGCAGACGGAATGACAGGCGAAATTCAAGCTGGGGAGCAAATGTCATTCAAGATTCGTGTGATGAATGAAGGGAACCAACCAGTCTATGGAGCTAAAGTCGCCGATTTCTTACCCGATGGCTTTACAACCATTGCCAGCCCTGGTTGGGAAGCAGCACAAGGAACAGCTGCGATGGTTATGTCAATTGAAGACGTTATCGAACCAGGAGAAATGATGGAATTAGAAATCTCAATGATCTCTGATATCAACATCAACAGCGGAGAGATGTGTAATATGGTAGAAATTGCCAATGCGTATGATGTAGACGGAAATGTAATCTGGGACTTTGATTCCAATTTAGACTTTGATCCAAACAATGATGCAATTGGCAATGGAGGATTCGAAGATGACTTTGGAATGGAATGCTTCGAAGTATCACAGAATCAAACGGGTTGCAACGACTTTGTTATGTCTCAAGCCTGTTTGGATGTGATGGAAATACGATACTTCTGTATCCCTATTTGTCCTGGCTACGAATTTGCGAATGCAACTACTGATCTTGAAGCAAGCTTAACCATTATTTCAGACTCTTGCTTCCAATACATTGCTCCTAATGGAACCTTAGGAACGGAAACCGTTGCTTTGCAATTCTGTGATGAAGCGGACTGCTATACATTATCTGTAAACTTTGAAGTCGGCAACTGTGATGGAACGAGCACACCATTAGCGAACGATGATGCTGTACCAGCGGAAGCAGGCGAAACTATTACCATAGATCCATTGATTAACGACGGTCACAGCTTGGATCAAACCATTGCTTTATGCCCAACTTCCAACGACTTGTCTGCTAATTTTGGCTATGTTGAAATTGTAGGAAACTTGATTATCTATACCGCTGATGCGGATGCCGAAGGAGTGGACGTCTTCACCTATACGATCTGTGACGAGGACGGTAATACAGACAACGCTGAGGTATTTATTCAAATTTCTCCTTCTGATGGTATGGAAGTAACTTGCCTAGAGCCAATACTTATAGACGACTGCGTGCAAGCGGGCGAAACCATAGCATTCTGTCCAGAAGTATGTGAAGGTTTTGAACTAGAAACTGTCAACACCTTGTTCCAAGCGAACATCACAATGCCTGGCAATAACTGTTTTGAATATATGTCAATGCCCGGCTTTAGTGGATTGGAAGCAATTTCGGCTACCTATTGCAACGGAAACGACTGTATCGATGTATTGATTTCTTTGACGGTTGGAAACTGCAATAACAGCAACATCATCCTCCAAGCGCAGGACGATTTCTTAACAGTTTCTTCTACGGCTACTTTGGCCTACAATCCGATCTGGAACGACATTCAACTGGGTGGATCAAGCCCGATTGAATTCTGTTTGGAAGCAAACGACTACGAGGTACAGAATGGAACAATTCAAGTAACTGCAAATGGTTTTGTTTATGCACCAAACGACGACTTTTCAGGAACAGAAAGCTTTACTTATACCATTTGCAATGCAGAAGGAATGACCGCTCAAGCAGTCGTGTACATTGAGGTATCGAATCCCAACGGAGGAAGCGGCAACGGATGTATGCCTTGGGGCGGAAGCTACTGCGCACTTCCAGGCGAAAGCCTTGAAATTTGTGTGAACTGGTGTCTCGAAGATGTAAACATTACCCAAATTCAATCCACCGGCTTCAACTCCATCGCTGTACTTAGCGGTAATTGTATCAGCTACACTTCTTTCCCAGCTTCTTCAGGCTTAGACATCATTACATTGACTGCTTGCAGCAATGGCGAATGTGAAGAAGTTGCAATTGAAGTAGATGTGAATCCGAGCTGCGATCTAGGTGCCAAGCCAGCCTTAGAAATACTTTCTGATTTCACGGCCATTGAATTCCCAACAGTGGTTAGTCCGAATAGAGATGGAATAAATGACTCTTTTGAATTGCTGAGTGAAAGCAAACTCGATGAAGCACAACCAGTGGTCTTGAACTTCTACAATCTAGCAGGACAGCTGATTTATAGCACGATTGATTTCCAGAACGATCACAGATTGGCAGAAGAAATGAATCAATGGTCAGAAGGCAGCTATTTTTATACTTATGAATTACTGACCCACGATCGTGCATTCACTGGAAGTGGGTTTTTAGAAGTTCGACATTAAGGCACAGCTACCTCTAAACGAACAAAAACTGCTGTAAAACAAAGCCCTTTTCACTTGATTGTGAGAAGGGCTTTTTTATTTATTACTAATAAATATTTGTGCCAGCTAAAACCCGATGAGGAGATAACGCCTTAATCTTTGCTTTCCCTTAGCTTGTACAAATCTTTTAGGTTTCGGCCTTTCTGGTTGTAATCCATCCCGTAACCTACTACGAAATGATCTTCAATTTCCAATCCCACATAATCGATCTTCGCCTTCCCCTTGTAGGAATTCGGCTTCAAAAACAAACTCACGACTTTAAGATTGCTAGCACCAGCTTTTCGCACTTCTTCCACCAAGTATTCTAAGGTTTTTCCCGTATCAATGATATCCTCAAGAATCACAACTTCTCGTCCCGTCATTTCAGCTGTGGCTCCTATCAACTTTAATATCTGTCCCGTCGACTGGGAATATTGATAAGAAGCAACTTTAATAAAACTCACTTCACAAAACACATCGATGTGTTGCAACAACTCTCCTGCGAAAACAAATGAGCCATTAAGTACGGCTAAAAACAGTGGATTCTTATCTTCAAAATCTTCATTGATTTTTTCCGCAAGTTCCATAATCGACTTCAAAATGACTTCGTGCTCAATATATTTCTCGAAGACCAAGTCTCCAATACTAAAAATTTCAGCCGCTCTGCTTAAAGGTCGTTTGCTCAAAAAATTATTCTCTTCCAAGGTGCTAATTTGCGTGCTAAAATAGAAGATAATAAATGAACTAAGCATCGTTTTGAAAGAACTAAGCAGTTTTCTTTTGCTGACTAAACCAAGAAAAAACAGTTAACAATAAATAAAAATTGTCGCGCTAGCATAGCCGAGCTTGCTCCCCTGCTGCTAACTAATTCCATAACTTTGCATCGATGGAAAAAACAGCTTTTATTCTTAGCCAAGAAAACAGCATTGCCAACAATTTTTTGGCAGAAATGAGATCCCTAGAAGTACAAAGAGATCGCATGCGCTTTCGCAAAAATTGTGAACGCATCGGAGAAATTCTAGCTTACGAGATATCTAAATCACTCGAGTACAAGACTACTGTTATCCAAACCCCTTTGGCACAAAAAGTGTGTCAATTGATAGAGGATCAACCCGTTTTGATTTCCATTTTGCGAGCAGGCATCGCCTTACATGGTGGCTTTTCAAATTTTTATGATCGTGCCGACCAAGGATTCATTGGTGCTTATCGCGCTCCAGAGATTCCTGGTGAAGAGGTAAAAATACAGCTCGATTATGTAGGAGTTCCCTCGCTAGAAAATCGACACATTATCTTGGTTGACCCAATGTTGGCAACAGGTAGTTCGCTCGTCAGTGCTTACCAAAGTTTATTGAATTACGGAAAACCTCAGCGCATCGACATCGCTGCCGTGATCGCTGCACAAGCAGGTGTTGATCGGATTAAAGAAGCGATTCCCGAGGCACGTTTATGGATCGGAGACCTTGATCCAGAGTTGAACGAAAAGTATTACATCGTTCCTGGCTTGGGTGATGCAGGCGATTTGTCTTTTGGCCCCAAAGTATAAACATGACTCTACAGCAGGCACTCCTACAAGAAGCTGAAGCCATTGCGCCAATGTTCTCTTTCGATCTTAATGGAGCCAACTCCATCGTTGCTGATTGTTCGAAGCAAAACAATGACTTAGAGCAAATCGATTTATCAGATACTGCGGCGTATGCCCGCTATTCTAAAGCATATCGCACATCGGCAGGTGCACGCGCGGCCGTCGGTGGCTATCTAGAACGAAGAGTAATTTACAGTCCGAAAAAGCTCTTCAAAATGGAAGAAGAGGCCCGTAACATTCATTTAGGCATTGATGTTTCTACAGAGGCAGGAACCATCGTTTATTGTCCCTTTCAAGCTCGAATTCACAGTTTCGCAGACAATGACGAGAGCGGCGACTATGGGCCTACCATCGTGTTGGAACATCGAATTGAATCCTTCGTTTTTCACAGCCTTTATGGCCATTTAAGTTTAGATTCGCTCAATGGTTTGCACATTGGAAAACCCTTCGAAGCTGGAGACTATCTGGGCAGATTGGGTAATTTCCCAAGCAACGGCGACTGGCCGCCACATCTTCATTTTCAGTTGATTATAGACATGGAAGGCAAAGTGGGCGATTACCCAGGTGTTTGCGCCGCTTCAAAGCTCGATTTTTATCAGCAAAACTGCCCTGATCCCAATCTAATACTGCGTATTGATAAGCTGTGATGTACCTGGTATTATCATTTTTTTGCAATGGTTTAAACCTCGGCTATTTATTTATCTTTCTCTACTTATTAAACGAGATGCTCTTCTGACGATCTTTATAAGTGTAGCCATCAA
>CALFBW010000152.1 GCA_937951415.1 uncultured Chitinophagales bacterium
CTTTTAATATACACCTTCATCTTAGTCGGAACAACATTGGTTTTGCAAGGACAAGATGAAAATACGCAGGGCCAAGAGTTTGACCTGTACACCATACAAGTAGATGGACTGGGCTGTCCTTTCTGCGCATACGGCTTGGAAAAGAAATTCCAGGATTTCAAAGAAATTGAAGCCGTAAAGATTGAAATGGAAACTGGAGTTTTTACCTTCAAATATCCAGCGAATGACCCATTGACTTTGAATGAAGTCCAAGAGAAAGTAGAGGCTGCAGGCTATACTCCAGTTACGGCAAAGATTGAACGCAGTAATGGAGAAATAGAAGAAGATAAAGGAAGTATTTCTTTATTTGAGGAAGACGCCGATTTGCAGGAAGGGGAAATCCAAGTAGCAGGAAATTGTGGGATGTGTCAAGAGCGCATCGAAAAGACTGCTATGGAATTGGAAGGCGTTTCTGCGGCCACTTATGATATCGATGCCCAATTGTTGTACCTGACTTTCGATAATTCAGTGACGAGTCTGGAGATAATTGGAAAGGCTATTGCCGCTTCAGGGCATGACAACGAAAAGGTACTGGCAGAGGAAGAAATTTATTCGAATTTACCGATATGCTGCCAGTACGATCGTCTTAAATAGGCGGTGGACGGTGGAAATGATAGATGACATAAAAGCCATTTATCTTTGCTAATAAATGTGTCTAAAATGGGCGATCTCGATTCGTAAAGAGATCGCCATTTTTTATGAAGGGATGCACTGTATACAGGTGCCTGAAATTGAACTGGTTCCCGATGACGAAGCTTTTTGTGAAATAGGAGGTAGAATACGCTGACACCGCAGGGCTTTGGTGAGGCTTTCTAAGACAATAGTTTTGGAAATATCAATGTCGTTGGGAACCAGTTCAAATCGGCGGACAGTTATATGTTTTGCATCCCTAACTAAGCCGAGTATAAATGAGTTATAGGATTAATATTAGAATTTCAAGCAAATTGTTTCGCACATATATCTACATATTTTTGCTATCGGGGATCATCTTGTTCTTTTCCTGTGGCCCTACCATTATTCATCCTTTTTCGGAAGAAAAGCCAGGGGCAATTCCCGACTATTCCTTGACGAGTAGTTGGTCTGCTTTACCTTTTCAAGAAGATTTTGCTGATGAAATTCCTAGGGGAGAAACCTGGGTTTCAGACGCTCTAAAAACAGTTGACGTCTTTTTCGTTTATCCAACGATTTACAATAAGGGAAAGCAGTGGACGGCTGATATCGAAGATGAAAAACTCAACAAGAAAATAGACAAGTCTGCTATTCGTTTTCAGGCGAGCCCATTTAACAGAGACGCACGTGTATATGCGCCGCGTTATCGCCAGGCCATTTTGCACAGTTTTATTGATGATACAGGTAATGGAAAACAAGCACTCGATTTTGCCTATCAAGATGTAAAAAACGCTTTCGATTATTACCTAGAAAACTACAATGATGGCCGACCGATAATTCTTGCCAGTCACAGTCAAGGCACGTATCATGCGCGGCGATTGTTGGATGAATATTTCGATGATCCTTTGAAAAAACAACAGCTGGTTTGCGCCTACTTAGTTGGGTTCAGTGTGGAGGAAGAAAATCTGCAGCATATCCCTATTTGTGAAGCTAAGGACGACCTACATTGTTATGTGACTTGGGCTTCTTACCGCAGGGGTTTTCAACCGAAGTTTAAGCCACACATTTATGACTTTATTATGGGAGAGCAATCGGTGAATCCTGTTACATGGACACTCGATACTATACCTGTACAATCGGAGGGGGGGATTTTATTAAACATTCAAAAGAAGAAACGATTTAAATCTGAAGTGCAAGTCAAAGACAACATTTTGTGGGTGAAAACAAAAACGCCCGTTGTTCGCTACTGGAACAATTTGCATGTGATGGATTTTAATTTGTTTTGGCACAACATCCGCGAAAATGTATCCGATAGAGTAGGGGCTTATTGGGATGAAAATCCTAAATAATCAGTAACTCGTTTCTCATAGGAAGTGCGTAAGGACGTCTTTTAGTAGGCGAATAATGCTTTATCTTTAGTACATGTCGAAGATAAAGTCAGCAGTACCTTCAATCGCACCCAAACCCACCGAAAGCTTAAGTCCTTTTACCGGAACTTGGAACAAACGGAATGCTGCCCACCTTTTAAGACGAACCACTTTTGGTCCTTCCACCGCCATGATTGAAGAGGCTGTAAATCTTGGCTTAGAAGCAACGATTAATCAACTCTTAGACGATGTAAGCACGCTTGACCCGCCAGTCAGATATACCTTAGATCAATTAGATTTTAGCTTGCCCTACTTAGAAGTATTTGCCGATCCCAATGTCGCTTTTGGAGAAACTTGGATCAATGAACCTGCGATTGCCAATACAGGTGATGCTATGGTAGATAATAAAATTCGTTCTACAAGGTTTCGATCGCTACGCTCTTGGGCTTGGAAAAATTTCTTCGATGAACGTCTTTCCATACTTTCTAAAATGACCATCTTTTGGCACAATCACTTTGTGGTTGCTGATTTTCGTACCCCAAAGGAGTTGTGGTGGTACATAGATTTATTGCAGCAAAATGCAGTAGGTAATTTCCGCGAATTGACAGAGCAAGTTACCATTGACAGTTCCATGCTATATTTCCTCAACGGCAGAGATAATAGCAAAGAAGCTCCAAACGAAAACTATGCACGCGAGCTTTTAGAATTATTCACAGTAGGAAAAGGACCGCTAGCAGGGCCCGGCGATTATACCACCTTCACGGAGCAAGATGTTTCTGCCATGGCGAGGGTTTTGACTGGTTGGGGAAATCCGATTATCGATGGAGATGCGTCTATTGGCTTCTACAATGTCCGACATTCTGAAGGTAGTAAACAACTGTCGCACCGTTTCGGAAATGCGCTTATTGAGGAAAACGGCGATCAAGAGTACAAAGATTTGATTGGAGTAATTTTCGAACAGGATGCTACTTCAATAAATATTTGTACACGGCTTTATCGATATTTTGTGCGGGCTGAAATTGATGATGCCACGCAAACGGAAATTATTGAACCACTGGCGCAAATTTTACGGGAAAACGACTACGAGCTTCGACCTGTACTCGCCACTTTGTTTTCGAGTGCACACTTTTATGAAGAAGCCGTCAACGGTTGCATGATCAAAAATCCGATCGACTTTATGATTTCTGCAACGCGCTCTTTGCAGTACGAATTGGCGGGTAATGTTGCGGAAGATTATTTTTCGGGAAATACTTTAAGTCAGTTTTCTGAATTGCTGCAATTGGAACTATTTAATCACCCAAGTGTGGCAGGTTGGCAAGCCTACTATCAAGAGCCGCTCTTTTATCGGTTTTGGATAAACACCAGTACACTTCCGATTCGGAATTATACAACCACCATTTTTACAGCAGGAGGAGAATTCCCCAGCAATGGTACAAGTTTTTATTTGCCACCCATCATTCCCGTATTAGAGTTGGCTGCTTTTGTTCCCAACGCAGATCAAGCAGATGCACTGATCGATGCATGGTCAGCCTTGTTGTTTCCACAGGAAATTATGCCTGCTCAAAAGACTTACTTGAAAGAAATCTTAATTCCGGGATTGCCCGATTTCGAATGGACCGTAGAGTACGGAGAGTATTTAGCTGATCCTGAGAATGATGCCAAGAAGGAAGCTATTCAAAACAAACTAAGGGCGCTTCTAGTAGCCATGCTAGAAATGCCAGAATTTCAATTGATGTAGGACATGAAAAGACGATCATTTTTAAAATCGGCGGGAATGTCCCTTCCCTTTATGGTAGGACTAAATGCTTTTACTGGTGTAAATGCCAGTCCACTGTTTGAATTAATCGGAAATGACTCAGATCGAGTTTTAGTTCTAGTGCAATTGCAAGGCGGAAACGATGGATTGAGTACTTTAATTCCTTTGGATCAATATGATGGACTTTCTCAAGTGCGGTCTAATATTTTATTACCTGAGAATGATATTCTTAGTCTAGGAAATTCGAATGGTTTTCATTCTGCAATGACTGGGATGAAACAATTGTGGGAGGATGGGCAATTGAATATTATTCAAGGAGTGGCTTATCCAGATCAAAATCGTTCACACTTTCGCTCGACAGATATTTGGAATACCGCCTCCGAACCAGATGAGTTTCTCACGACGGGCTGGATGGGCAGATACTTTGATTTGGAGCATAGTGCTTATCCTGATAATTATCCGAATGCTGATTTTACAGATCCTTTCGCATTAACTGTTGGCTCTATCGTTTCTGAAACTTGTCAAGGAATTCAATCGAATTTTTCTTTAGCTGTAATAAATGCTTTTGATCCGGGCAATGTAAATATTGGAGAGCAAGGAGAATCTCCGAATAATTGTTATGGAAACGAATTGGATTTTATTCGAGATATTGCCCGTCAAACCAATGCTTACTCAGATGTTATTGCAGATGCTGCAAATGCTGGAAATTCACTTTCCAATAAATATGACTTGGAAAGTGATTTAGCGAATAAATTACAAACGGTTGCACGATTAATTTCCGGAGGATTAAAAACGAAACTTTATGTTGTGCAACTAGGTGGTTTCGATTTACACGCAGAGCAAGTGGTAGTTGATGATCCTAGTGCTGGAAAGCAAACAGAAAATTTAAAGGAATTATCAGATGCCATCTGCGCTTTTCAGGAAGACTGTAATTTGTTGGGTATTTCTGATCGAGTAGTAGGAATGACGTATTCGGAATTTGGGCGCCGAATTCGCTCCAATCAATCGTATGGAACGGATCACGGAACAGCAGCTCCTTTGTTTGTTTTTGGGTCTTGCGTAAATCCTGAGATAATTGGTGAAAATCCTGAGATCGATGCCGATGTTGGCACAGATGAAGGTGTACCCATGCAATACGATTTTCGCTCTGTTTATGCCTCCCTGTTAATGGATTGGTTTGGATTGAAGCAAAGCGATATTGAAACTGTTTTGTTTTCCGAGTTCCAGCATTTGCCTATCATTCAAGGCTGTGAAACGATTAGCGGAATTACAGAGGAAACGATTTTATCCATAAAACTCTCCCCAAATCCAGCCGAAGATTATAGCCAATTGGAACTTGTAGTCGAGACGGAAGAACGGTTAAATATCAGCCTTTTCGATGTGTTGGGCTCAGAACTTGCTGTCATCAGTCAGCGTAGATTTTCGACCGGCAAACATCGAATAAAGATTGAGCTACACGATTATCCTTCGGGAACGTATTTTCTTCGGATTGCCAACAAGGTAAAAACGAAGAGTTTGAAATTGGTGAAGCAGTAGTAAAGAAAGTACAATAGTAGTTGGGAGATATTAGACAGTAGGAAGCGAAAAGACTGCTGTTTTTTTTCTAATAAAAGGTAATAAAACAACCCACTGCTTCGGTTTCTTTTATTACAACAGGTAAATCATTTTTAATCGCTTCTAGTGCATCTCTCAATTCATGATTTCGGGTAAACAGTCTTTTTTGTCCAACCCTTGCGTAGCTATCGTCAATACGTCCTTGATAAAGAATTTCGTCTTCCTTTTCGTTGTAAATCACCACTTCCGGAGTGACTTGTGCGTTCATTTTACAAGTGATCGTTTGATAATAATCTCGTTTTAATTCGAAAGGTAAGCCGTATTTATTTTTGTATTTCTCAATATTTTCTTCGGAAGAATACCTGTTAGGAAAAATGCCGATGAAAGTCATATTGTCACTCGAATAAGACTTGTAGAGTTCTCGTAGCTGATAAGAGTATTGTTGACTGATTGGGCAATCTTCCAATAAAAATACATAGACAATTATGTCTGCTTTTTTATTGCCAGTTTCCTCAATGAGATTTGAGTTTAATCCGAAAAAGCAAGTAAGCAGGGCTGTTAAAATGATGCTGTAGATAAGCTTATATTTGAATCAGTCATTAAGATGTTCATACGAGAAGATACAATAAATCGGATTGAAGCAAAAAGAAAGGGTCCACAATTTCTTGCGGACCCCCGATCTGTGTATACACGAGTAGATTCGTGCTAATACTTTAGGTTTTTACTTATCTCTAGTGGGTTGAGCATTTAGGACTCGTTTCGAATCTCTCTCCATGTTAGGGGCCTTTTTTCCTCCCGCACAGCAAGCCTTTGCCTTTTTGCGATCTTTCATTTGCTCCAATATTTCGGAAGGCTCAGCATTTTGGTCTAATAAAAGAAAACCTGCTCCTTTCATGAACTTCTGATATTTCCCAATACTGCCTTTTCGGCGATCTCCCCTTTCTGATCGAGCTTCCAATATTTCCGAAGGAAAATAGGCAGCGCGAATTCTATCTAAATCAGCTTTCCATTGTGCTTGTAAGGGCTCCAATTTTGCTTTAACTTCTTTCATGCTGGCCTCATGGTTTTTTAGAATACTAGCCAGTTGCTCTTTGCTCTTTCCCCATGATTCATTATCGCCCATTCGTTGAGCACCTCTAGGGCCAGAGCGATCTCCTTGCATTCTATCTCCGCTAGTGCAGGAAGCCTTTTTTTCGGCCACTCTTTTTGCCTTTTCGACACGTAAGGCTTGGATCTGTTCTTTCTCTTCCGCGCTTAATCTTTGGTCGAAATCTGCTCTTAATGCTTGCAAAGCAGGAATGATATTACGCTCTGCATATGTGGCTACCTGCTGTTTTCCTTTCTCCATCTTAGCCTTTTCTTCTTCGCTAAGATTTTCTTTCATAGTGCGCATGCTTTCGCGTTGTTCTTGCTTTTCTGCACGCTTGAACTCACTTTTATTCTGTCCCGCTCGCTCCATACGTGGAGTGAAGTTCTCTTCGAAGTTTTTTGCCTGTTCTTCGTTTAGTATTCCACTTACTTCCGATTTGTAGGCATCCTTTACTTTTTGATACTCATCAGATGAGGGCTTTAAGCCTTTCTCTCGTAATAACTGCGTTGAACTACTAAAAGATTCATTTATTTTCAAGAGTTCAGCTTCTTGTTTTTCATCAAGCGAAAGGCGCTCTACCATTCTTTGGGTCATCTTTTCTGCCAATCGATCAGATTTGCTCAAAGAAGTGTCGTCGTTTTGTGCGTTTATTCCTAAAGTCAAACAAAGGGCCAAACTCAACAAAAGTAATTTTTTCATAAATGCTGTTATTGATTTGTCTTTATGACTCCCTAAGTTAATAAAAGTTGAATGTATGTGCCTTGAATTTCTACTAACCTTTCATAATATATGTACGAAATTCAGTTTTATTGATTGCCTTCTTCACTTTGATAGTGTGTTAATAAAGAAGAACGCACGATCCCAGCAATCGTGCGCCCTAAATGGAGAAAATGAGCATTTTCTGCTGAAACAATTCAACAGCTCGCCGTACTCATTAAGCTCACTCTTCTTTTATTATCAGATACTAAAGTTGACAATTTTGTTCCACATAAGCAAAGAGTTTTTGTAAAGACATTCATGAAATAATTTCTATAGCAAAATGTATTGATTTAATAAATTGATTATTAAGAATATAAATAGTATAAATAAATATAACCCGTATGAAAAATATTTTTATTTTAACACTTATATATATTGATTGTTGAAGACACATCAGAGAGTAAAGGAGCTGTTTCTTATGCAAATAGTACCTGATAATGTCTTGCGTTTTTGGTAGCAGATTTACTCATTTTAGAAGGTTTTTATTCATTTTTGATCAAATTGTACTGAGTTATCTTTTTGATTGTCAATGGATTGACTGGAATGTGAGATGTCTATTTGATTTCGCTAAGAAAATGGCGCATATTGGGGGCGAGGAGACCAACTTCTCTTTGATAATCAATTAAAATTTAAGATGTCAGCAATTACTAACATGATTCAGCAAGTTTTGGCTCAGGGAGCAATGGATCAAATGAGCAAAAAACTTGGAGTTTCAAGCAACGTTACACAAATGGTAGTTCAAGCAGGATTGCCTTTAATTATGAAAGCATTGAGCAGAAATGCGCAGCAGCCTCAGGGAGCTGAAGCCTTATTCAATGCAGTAAAAGATGAGCGTCACAATGGAGGAATCCTTGATCAGATTGGTGATTTGATCGGAAATCCAGATGCTGGTGAAGGCAACGGAATTTTGAAGCATCTTTTAGGAGGGCAGCAAGAAAATGTTTACAGTGGCTTAAGCAAAGGAACGGGAATGCCATCACAAGGTGTTCAAGAAATTTTCAAAGTTCTTGCACCGATGGTGATGGGCTCTTTGGGAAAACAGCAAAGAGAACAAGGATTAGATGTATCATCTCTCGTTCGTCAAATTCAAGATGACGAGTCGCGCATGGAACAAGAAGCTCCTAGAGAAATGGGCTTTATTGGTAAACTTTTGGACAAGGACGGAGACGGTCGAATCGATGATGATTTGAAAAGTATCGGAATGTCAGTTTTGGGAAGTTTGTTTAAGAAATAAACGATACCAAGAAAATATAAAGGAACCTCCGGCTTCATTCGAAGTCGGAGGTTTTTTTTATTACTCATTAATAAATATGGACAGATCAAGGAAATAGATAAGAGCTTGCCTTTTAACGATAGACAAGCTCTCTAGAGCTATTTTACTGATGTTCCTTTGGCATCTCACATACTAAGACCTCGTTTTTTGTTCTGTTTCAAACAGAGCAGAGTCTAGTTGTTAAGTCTGTTAAAGATCAGTAAGTCACTGTACTGATTGGTTAATGAAGATAAGGTCGTGATTATATAGGAGCTGGAAATGACCACATGTGTACTTTAGCCCCTATCCATTCGCACAATCTTGGGCTGAAAAGTTCCTAAAACTTCGACCATGTCGTTTTGAAAGCTCATTACTCTTTCAATGTCTTTATAAGCCATCGGCGCTTCGTCAATTCCCGCTCCAATGAGTGAAACGCCGTGATCCTTCAAGGTCTTTTTCCATTCGCTGCCCGATATGCTGTTCTTGGCTTTCTTGCGAGACATTTTGCGACCAGCTCCGTGAGAAGCCGATTGTAATGCAGCTGGATTTCCCTTCCCTTTAACGATATAACCTGGAGCCGTCATTGATCCTGGAATGATCCCCAAATCACCTTTTTTAGCAGGAGTAGCACCTTTTCGATGCACGATTCTTTCAATGCCGTCATCGAAAGTCTCTTTCCAAGCGAAATTGTGGTGATTCTCGACCATGAAGGCGGCTTTTTCTCCGATGGCTCGACCTAGTCGCCGGTGAATATCGTGGTGACACGCAGAAGCGTAATCGCCCGCCAAATTCATGGCAATCCAATATTCTTGTCCCAACTCGCTGTTCATCTCAAGGTAGGAGAGGTGTCTAACCTGTTTGGGTAGTGGACAAGTCTCCATCGCTAAGTCGGTATAGTGTCGGGCAATGTTTGCTCCGAGCCCTCTCGATCCAGAATGACTCAAAATCGCCAAATACTTTCCGGCTGCTAAGCTGAATTCGTTTTTATCGTAAAGGTCTACAATACCAAACTCCACAAAGTGATTTCCGCCTCCTGAGCTGCCTAGTTGTTTGTAGGCCTTATCTTTGAGTGTGGATAAAAGCTTGATTTCACTAAAAGCCTTTCGTTCGAAAATTTCATGATCTTCTGGGTCTTTGTGTACCTCTTTCATTCCAAACTTGCTGTGCTCTTTTAGGAAGTTCATCAGTTGTTTCCGATGTCCTCCAATGAAACTCGCTGTGATGTCATAAACAGATAAACACATTCTACAACCAATGTCGACACCCACTCCATAAGGGATGATGGCATTTTCTGTGGCAAGTACCCCTCCGATCGGTAATCCATACCCTGTATGCGCGTCAGGCATCAAGGCTCCCGCGGTGGCTACTGGCAATCGCAAGGCGGTATTCATCTGCTCTTTGGCAGTACTGTCGATAAATTTCGAACCAAACACCTTATATGCTAAGGGCTTTTCTCGGAGTTTTATCTCTTCGACTGTTTCTTCAGGTTCTGCTACCAATTCGCTCGAAATTCTTCCTAAAACATCGTGCTTGAGAAATCGCTTTGGAGACTTTAAGACTTCGCCCAAGACTTCTAAAACTTCCTCTACGGTATTTCTACGGTAGTTCTTTTGTGCCACATCCATAGCAACACCAATGACCTTTCCAGCTGGATAGCCAAGTGCTCTCAATTGTTTAGAGCGCAATTTTAACTTTGCCATTTTAATGAAATTTAAGAGCTATTAGAACTCTCGGTTTTAGTACTTAATTATTTTTCCGAACTTATTTATTCGTTAATAAATAAGCCCTCAAGCAGGAACTCGCTTATCGATGGACTTGAATACCTGTTTGATTTTTGGTAGACCCGGTGGGGTTCGAACCCACGACCCTCCGATTAAAAGTCGGATACTCTGACCAGCTGAGCTACGGATCTTTGATTTTGTAAAAGGATTCCCTTTTAGGCGGATTTAGGCGCAATAAAAAATCCCGAATCACAGGAAGCGATTCGGGATTACATTTTTATTTATTACTAATAAAAATCACTACAATCGACCTCCCTTCTTCTCCCATTTTAGGATAAGTGTGTTATTGGCTTTTATGTATTGTAATGTTTTCATCTCTTTTATTGACTGCGCTTTTGTGTCAGTCATCGGTACAACTGGAAACCCTATGCGAATAGTTCCCTGAGGTTCAATTTTTTTCAAAAAAGTTTTAAATGGAGTCAATGTTTCGGAAGTGTCCGTTCAAGCGAATGCGTTCTCGAATGAGTTTTCCTTGCTTTATGGCCGGCAGAATTTTCTTTAGATGTAAGAGCATCATGACTTGTCTTTCCTTTTCATTTGCAGCAGTCAATAAATGGTATTCGTCTTGGCTGCTCATGCCAACATAGTGCGCCATTTGAAAAACATTTTTGCCAGTCATGTCTCGGTTTACACCTAGTTCACGAAACAATTTCTGCAAGGAGCGATGAATCTTTGCAGTGAGTTCTGGATCTCCATCGTCAATGGCTTCGATGTCTCTAACTTGTCCTCCTGGGTATAATTTGTCGGCAAGTTTCTTTTCAAACTTCATCAGTCGAAAAACGGAAACACCTTCTGTTTTAATGTCTAATCTACCGTCTTCGTAACGTTTAACGATTTCTAGCAGGCGCATTTCAGTGCCGTACTCCCTAATGGTGCCATCATTCACTGAGATCAGTCCAAAGGTCTGTCCACTTGTTTCGCAATCGCGAATCAGTTGTTTGTACCTAGGTTCAAATATGTGTAGGTTGACTTGCTGTGTAGGAAAAGCAACCATTTCGAGTGGAAAAA
>CALFBW010000153.1 GCA_937951415.1 uncultured Chitinophagales bacterium
ATCATCAATTTCTGCCCAGCCTTCTTCTTGCATTAGTTCTTCGATCTTTTCAGCAGAATCGGCTACTACTCTTAAACGAGGGTCTTCAATTTCATGTAGTAGCTTTACGAACTCGGGCAGAATCTCAAAAGAAAGCAAGCGAGCATCTTCGCTCATATTTTCTAAGGCGCCTTTGGTGATACAACCGTTTCCTCCACCTAATTCAATGATTCGCTTAGCGCTCGAAAAGTCAATCGGAGCATTCATGGCTCTTACGGCAGCTGGTGAACTAAAAACCACCGTTCCTACAGAGCGAATATTCTTCAACTTTTCGAAAAAAAGTTTTGTACGCTTTATCATCTATCGCAATTTCGACTTCACCAATCCTTCAAAACCTCGTCGAAGATAGTTCGCCTTATATTAATTCTCGTCTAATATCTCTTCCTGAGGCTCAAATGATTTTTCTTGTCGAAGTTTGTTAGAAAATTGCTTGTTCGTTCGCGCACCCAACTCTTTGATTTTCTCGGCTCTTGAAACCAGATTACCACGACCTAAGCTCAACTTGTTTAGGGCTTTATCATAGACTTGTTCCGTTTGTTTTAGGTGCACACCAATCTTCTGAAGATCATCCGTAAACGCCACAAATTTATCGTAAAGTTTTCCGCTTTCACTGGCGATTTCCATCGCATGTTTATTGCGTTTTTCTTGCCGCCAAATGTTCGCAACTGTGCGTAGCGTTGCCAGCAAAGTAGTGGGGCTTACCAAAATAATGTTTTGCTCAAAGGCCTTGTTAAATAGCTTTGGATCCGTTTGTAAAGCCAAAGCAAAAGCAGGTTCTACTGGCAGAAACAGTAAGACAAAATCCAAACTTTGCAGTTCATAAATACTTTGGTAATTCTTTGAAGCAAGACCTTGAATGTGCTTCTTGACCGACTGTAAATGCTTCTGAGCAGCCAACTCTCGACTAATCGGCTCGTCTGAAGAGCAGTATTGTTCATAGTGGGTCAAACTCACCTTTGAGTCGATGATAATGTGCTTTTCCTCTGGTAAATGAACAATCACATCCGGTCTCAAGCGACCATTTTCTTGTGCGAAGCTCTCTTGCGTAGTGTATTCTCGCCCTTTGACTAAGCCACTTCTTTCAAGTACATGTTCTAAAACCAATTCCCCCCAATTCCCTTGGGTTTGGTTGTCCCCTTTTAAAGCATCCGTCAATCGCTTTGCATCTGTGCTCATTTGTAAGTTCAGCTTGCTTAACTGAATGAATTGCTGTTTTAAGGAAGCCCGTTGTTTGCTTTCTTCTAAATGTGTCTTTCGCACTTCATCCTCAAAACTCTTTATTCGCTCTCCTAATGGCCCAAGTAATTGACTAAGTTGCTCTTCATTTTTCTGCGCAAACTTTGCCGACTTTTCCTCTAGAAGCTTGCTCGAAAGATTTTCAAATTCTAGACGAAATCGCTCTTGCATTTTTTCTAAATGACCGCCTCTCTCTTCCAATAGTTTCTCTAGCCCAATCTTTTGCCCTTGCAATTCAACGACTTTCGTCTTTTCTTCCATGATTCTATTCCGCAGTTTTTCAATGCCTTTTCGCTGATCTTGATCTTGCTCTTTCATTTGCAATAAACGCTCCTCCGCAAAGGCGCAGTTCATTTTATTTTTATCCAAATCCTCTTTCAAATCTTCGACTTCAGACTTACTGAGCTGGCTCCAAGACATCTTTCTGAATTGGTAATAAATCCACATCAGAAGAAGACCAATAATAACTCCCGCTAAGAGTTGGGAACTTTGTGAAAACCACATCGTTTATACAATTAGTTGTAATACCTTTAAAAGGCTAAATAAGGGCATTCAAAACCGTAAATTTGGCGCATTACAGAATGGAATGAGTACAGATCCGAAGCCATACGACTGCGAACTATCCTTTGAAGATACTGCAATTGCGTTTGCAGGTAAAGACAATAAGGAACTTAAAAAAGCCATTCAGCTTTTTGGGCTGATGAACAACCCTAGTTTGGTGGCGATTGGCAGTCGCCTAGCACAATGGGCTTTGAAGATGCATTTGCCCGTACAGGGCATTATTAAGGCTACTATTTTCACGCAGTTTTGTGGTGGAACAAGCATTCAGGAATGCATCCCGGCTATCAAAAAGCTGCAAGAATTTGGTGTCCATACCATCCTAGATTACGGTGTGGAAGCTAAACAAGAAGAGAATGAACTGGAACTGGCTGCTCAAAAGCTGGTAAAAACAGTTCGTTATGCCGAAAAAGATCCGGACACCAATATCATTAGTAGCAAGGTAACGGGGCTGATTCGCTTCGATTTATTAGCAAAAGTTAGCGCCGGCAAATCTTTGTCGGGACCCGAACAACAAGAATACATTCGAGGCAGAAAACGGGTGAAATTTCTGTGTAAAAATGCTTATGAAACGGGTGTTCAGGTGTATTTCGACGCCGAAGAAAGTTGGATTCAGGATGCGATTGATCGGATCGTGACCGAAATGATGCAATACTACAATAAAGAAAAGTGTATCGTTTTCAATACCGTACAAATGTATCGGCACGATCGATTGGTTTTTCTTCAAAAGTCTATTCAGAAAGCTAAAGAAGGCAAGTACTTGTACGGTGTGAAAGTCGTGCGTGGTGCCTACATGGAAAAGGAACGCAAACGGGCGGCTGAGATGGGCTATGATTCTCCTATTCAAGCCGACAAGGCAGCTACCGACCGAGACTATAATGCAGGCATCGAACTTTGTTTGAAAAACTTGGACATGGTCTCTTTTTGCAATGCCACGCACAATGAGGAAAGCTGTTTGATGCTTTGCAATCTACTGGATCAAATGGAGGCTTCAAATACGCACCCTAATATTATGTCGGCGCAATTGTATGGCATGAGCGATCACATATCGTTCAATATGGCAAAGGCCGGATTCAATGTTGCCAAGTACATGCCTTATGGTCCTGTAGAGGAAGTAATTCCTTACTTGATTCGTCGGGCTCAGGAGAACACTTCAGTGGAAGGACAAATGGGTAGAGAATTGAGTTTTTTGAAGGAAGAACGGAGGAGGAGGAGAGGGATATAGGTTTTTATTTATTGCTAGTCATTAGTGAAATGAAGAGACAAGTAGCCTACAAGTTGAATGTAAAAAACCCGCAGAAACTTCTCACAATATTAGTAGACAGGTTTCCCAATAACTCATTCATGAGTTTTGAAGGAGAGCTTGCTAGCAAATTAACAGCGGCTCATGTCTATTCAAAGAAGCCAAACGGTTTACTTACTCGAAATACACTTGCTCCCCAACAAGATTTTTGGATATTTCAACTAAATAACGAGACTAA
>CALFBW010000154.1 GCA_937951415.1 uncultured Chitinophagales bacterium
CTACACACGACCTAATGTATCTATACAAGTTTCGACCATTGAAGAAGGCTTCGAAATAATCAGTAGAGATGAACTCGACTTTACCGTTTCAATGTTTAGCTTTAGTCTCGGACTCGGTTATGAATTTGAGCGCACGAAAAAGAAGCGCCAAAGAAATCGACGTTTTGGAAGAATGAATTAAAAGCGTCAGAAACAGAATGGAATTAAGACTAAAGGGAAATTTAACCAAAATGCGGGTGGAGCTCTCAGACCCCGTCAGTTATCATTTATTGACCAATGAAGGAGAGCTAATCCTTAATGATTACATCGGCAAGGAAATACAGTTTAAGTACGGCGGAACCATCAATTGCAGAGTATGTGGAAAGAAAACAAGCAAGTCTTTCGCTCAAGGGAACTGCTACATGTGCTTTCGCGACTCTCCTTCGAACGCTCCTTGCATCATTCGTCCAGAATTATGCGAAGGGCACCTAGGCAAGGGAAGAGACGTCGAGTGGGAGCAAAAACATCATGTACAGCCACATTACGTATATCTAGCGCTTAGCAGCGGCTTAAAGATTGGCGTTACTCGTGAAACCCAAGTACCCACTCGTTTCATTGATCAAGGTGCTCGACAAGCAATTTTTCTTTGTCATACTCCTAATCGTTACTTAGCTGGTCAAATCGAGGTAGAGTTGAAGGAGCATTTACACGATAAAACCCATTGGCAACGAATGCTGAAAGGCGAGGTAGCTAGCTTTGACCTGTTGGAAGAAAAAGAAGGCATGCTGGAATATCTTCCCGATCCGTTTATGGACTTCGTTTCTGAAGATGACGACATCATGCACATTAATTACCCCGTTACCGAATATCCCGAAAAAGTGAAGAGTCAAAGCTTTGATAAGTTAGAAAACATCGGAGGAACCTTAATAGGCATTCATGGACAATACCTCATTTTCCCCGAGGGAAAAGTAATGAACATTAGAAAGCACACCGGCTATTTCGTGGAGTTTTCCGCCTAAGCGTAGACTAAATAAAAACAGCCGTCACAAAAAAACGGGTAGAACCCAATTGGGCCTACCCGTTTCCTTTTTTACTTTAAGAAATAAAAGTTTTTAAAAGCTTAGTGCTTAACAAAGGCTTTCGTCCAACGCTTTGCTGAATCACTAATAGAAAGCAAATAGCTTCCAGCAGCAAATCGAGACAAATCCAAGCGCTTTTGTGCAACTTGGCTGCTTTCCCAATTCAATTCCTCGACAAGAACACCAGCGTTATTGAATATCTGAATGTAGTACTTCCCACTTGGCAAATCGGCTGCTGTAATATCTAAGTAATCTTGACTTGGGTTGGGTCCTATAGAAAATGTCTTTGCATCTGCTTCCTCAATTCCTGTACTAGAAGAAAGGTTCGCCTCAATGATACTGGCAATGTTTTCTGTTTCTGAAGTACTAATCCAGCCGAAGTTACTGTACAAGATTTCGGCGTCTCCCGGATTCTGAGGATTTCCCTTCAAGACTAAAACTTGTGTAAATCCATTTCCCAAAATAGGTTCGATGTTGTTACTCCAGTAAGAAAGATTTGAGCCTCCTAATGCTGGAACCGAACTTCCATGTTGCGTTTTCCAATTGTCAATTTCCGAATCTGAAGAGCCAAATACTTCCATGCTTAAGAAAGTTACTTTCTCCTGATTGCTGCCAAATTGCTGATACAGGCTTTCAAATCGAGGAGCAAAGCCTTGACAGTTGTCGCAGCTTAAAAAGAAAAATTTCAGAACGACTACTTCATCGTCTTGTAAGTACTGATACAACTGATGAGATTCTCCATCGGTATCGGTTAGGTCAAAATCGCCAATTGCGCAAAATGCCGTGCCGCTGAAAAAGGTCAGCAGCATCAAAAAAAGTCCCCATTTTTTCATAGTGTTTTACTAGTTGTTGGTTTCAAACCCCTAAATCTAAACCCCATAGAACAATAGTTCAAAGTAAGTTTATTATCATATTCCTTAATGCAATAGGACTTTCCCAAGGGATCATGTGACTCATTTCGGCATCGAAGACCGTTCGTACTTCATTGTCCTTCAAAACCCGCTCAGCGAAATAGGCATTTTCAATGGGAACTATCTTGTCTTCTATCCCATGAATAATCCCCACGGGAACAGTGATTTTTTCCCAAGAAGGCTGTAGCAAAACCAATTGAGATTGGTGGTGCACCTTTTCTTCTTGAGCAACACGTAGTGCTCTAGGTAGAAGGTATTTCAAGCCAGTCCATTCCAAGGGTTTATTGAACCAGAAAAGCTTTTCATTGTCGGCATCAACAGCAGCAGCAGCTAATACCAAGCCGCTTACTTTCGAAGGAAAATCAGCGGCCATTCTAGCCGCGATGGGCCCACCGTAGGAATGTCCAACTATAATAGTCCCTTCTCCACTTTCGTCTAAATCGAGCAATGGTGCCAAATGTTGACTTACTTCTTCCAGTGATGGGCAAGTTTTTCCCAGATTTGAGTGTCCGTAGCCAGGGCGATCCACCGCTATCAATCGCACTTGAGCATGCAGCAAAGAATCCTTCAAAAGTGTTTCGTAATCATAAAAAGTGCCGGGTGCTCCATGAATGAGGAGCACCGTCGGCAATTTCTTATTCACTGCAACATCAATATAAGAGATGTCATATTCGCCTGACTCAAAAGAAGCGATTTCTGCGGGTAAACCCGCTTCCGCAAATTCTTCCAATATCTTCGAATCTGAGGGTCTTTGAAGAAAACAGCCCAAAGCAGTCATCAATACAATAAATGCAATAGACAAAATCAAAAACACCTTCAGCCAGCGAGCCATTCTTAAGACATTTTGGGTTCTTGGGAATTCAAGTCATCCAAGTGATTGAATTCTTCCGTTGCTTCCTGACCTTCCGTTTTCTGTATTTCCTTCTTTGGATCAAAAACCTTCTCACTGTCTCTGCGATCTGGCAAGCGACCATGCGAGCGATAATTGTCTTGATAACTGTTGCTGCTACCGTCTTCCTCGTAGGCCATGATGATCTTCTTCACCAATTTGTGGCGCATCACATCTTCGGTTTGCAAGCGCAAAATTCCAATGCCTTTTATTCCCTCTAAAAGACGTACGGAATGTCTCAATCCCGATTTCATCTTTTTAGGAAGATCCACCTGGCTTAAATCACCCGTGATAATACATTGCGCATTGGGCCCGATTCTCGTCAACAACATCTTCAATTGAAGTGAGGTAGCATTTTGCGCCTCATCCATTATAATGAAAGCATGATTCAAGGTTCTACCACGCATATATGCCAAAGGAGCAATCTCAATAATGCGATTGTCCAAATAGTATTTCAATCGCTCACGATCTAGCATGGCATCCAAAGCATCATACAGAGGTCGCAAATATGGATCGATTTTATCTTTCAAATCTCCCGGCAAAAAACCCAAGTTTTCTCCTGCCTCTACCGCTGGTCGAGTTAGGATGATTTTCCGAACTGCCTTATTCTTTAAGGCACGTACGGCCATTGCTACCGCCGTGTAGGTCTTACCCGTTCCCGCAGGTCCCACCGAAAATATAATATCGTCGGTTTTTACCATTTCGAGCAACTTTCGTTGATTCGCAGTTCTAGCTTTGATCGGACCATGCGCCCCGTACAATATTACATCCTTATCCGAATGTTCCACTGCCGTTCGGTCTGGTTCATTGCCCTGCAACATGGTTTCCAAATGCGTTAAAGACATTTGTCCGTATCGACGCAAAAAATCAATCATACTGTGCACCTGATCTTCAAAATATTTCAAATCACGATCGTCTCCCAAAGCCTTCAACTTCGAGCCACGAGAAGTAATCTTCAATCGAGGAAATGCTCGCTTGAGCACACTTAGTTTGGCATTATTTACTCCGAAAAATTCTACTAAACTTACGCCTTCCACATTAATGGCAACTTCTCGTAGATCACTTTTCTGTACACTCATTCGTTCCTATTTTTTCATGAACAATTGCAGGTATGGGAGTCAACCCTGTAACTAGCAAGGACGTTCACTAAAGGCAGGTATTTTCGCCTTTTTATTTACTAATAAATAAAAATTAACTTCCGTCATGCTATATGACGCACTCAAAACCCTAAAGTGACAAGTGCACAAACAGATTTCCCATGCTGTCTTCTCTGGTAGAAAGCAGCAATAACTTCTAGTAATAAAAGGATGAGATGTGCTACTGAATGCTAACGTAGACTTTGATTTTGAGGGCTAAAAATTCTCCGATCCTGCTACAAATGGAGCTGCGTAATTCCTGGATCATATTCTTGACAGACAGCATCGACGATCTTTCTATAGTCGGCGGGATTGCCTACAAAATCCAAGTGATCTCCATCAATCACTAAAATTCGAAGGTGTTGATTACTTCGAAAATGCTCGAAGTATATCGCTTCAACAGCATCAAGATAAGCCTTATCTACGCCCTGTTCAAAATCTCTTCCACGTTTAGCAATGTTTTTAACTAAGCGCTCGGAGGTAGAGTGCACATATATGATCATTTCTGGATCAGGCAGATCCTTGATGACCATGTGAAATACTCTTTCAAACAGACGAAACTCTTCTTCGTCCAAATTCACTTTGGCATATAAAAGAGACTTCTTGAAGATGTAGTCGGAAATGTGCAATTTGCCGTACAAATCCAATTCCTCTAGAGTTCCTTGCAATTGGTAATAGCGGTCGATTAAAAAAGACAATTCGGTGTGAAAAGCCCATCGATCTCGATCTGCATAAAAGCGTTTGAGGAAAGGATTTTCCACAAATTCTTCCAAAATCAAGTGCCCACCAAACTCTTCTGCTAGCATTTCTGCTAAGGTAGTTTTACCCGCACCTGTGTTTCCGTCTACTGTAATGAAATTGTACCGAAGCATTCGACCGCAAAAGTAGTGAAAAGTCTATCAGCTTGGTAGCGTCTTCCGCTAGGAATTCAAAGTAGTTTTCAATTTATATGAAAAGCGGCTATTTTGTTCGCATTCCTTCGTTCCGCTCCTAGAAGATTGCGAGGCATTGCCCCTATCTTTACGAAATGATTACTCGCGAAAAAAAAATCATGCCTTTTCTTCGAAAGATGGAAAGTCGCCTCTTGATTTGCCTATTTTTTTTATTAGCAAGTTCTCTTAATGCTCAAGAGAATTGGAGTGTAGAAAACCTAAGTGAACTGCCAGAAGCCCTTAGCAACAACCCAGTGAGTACCGCTACTATTGATGGTGTTACGTACTTGTACACCTTTGGCGGGATTGATGAATCAAAATCTTGGGCAGGTATTCACAATCGTGCTTATCGAATGAATATGGACAACAATACTTGGGAAAGTATTCCAGACTTGCCCATGGAAGTACCCGTGATAGCTGGAGGAGCGAGCAGCTGCGCAAATGACATTTATGTCTTGGGCGGCTATGAAGTGAACATGTTTGGACAAGAAGTTTCAAGCGATCAAATTTTTCGCTACAATCCGACTTTAAATTTCTATGAAGAACGCAGTAACATTCCAACTGCCATTGACGATCATGTTCAAGCCGTTTACAAGGACAGCCTAATTTTTGTAGTCACAGGATGGAGCAATAACGGCAATGTCGCCAATGTTCAAATCTATAACCCGAGCAGCGACACTTGGTCGGAAGGAACTCCCCTACCCAATTTAAACGACTACGCCACTTTTGGTTCGAGCGGAGAAATTATTGGTGACACTATTTATTATGCTGGTGGTGCTTCAGTGCTTGGTTTCAATTTTCTCTTGCAACCGCTTTTGCGCAAGGGATATATTCACCCAGAAGATCCCAAGCAAGTTGATTGGTTTTTGGAGGAGCATGAACACGCTTTAGGTTATCGCATGGCAAGTTTTGCCCATAAAGGGAAAATTTATTGGGTCGGCGGTTCAGATGTGGCTTACAACTATGACGGAATTGCGTACAGCGATGGTTCAGGAGTTCCAGCAACGAGCTCCATTCGCGTATATGACCCAGAAACAGGTGACATTGAACGCTATGAAGAACAAATTCCAGCTGGAATGGATTATCGAGGAATAGCCGTGATCGAAGATGGCGATTATGTACTCATTGGTGGAATGCAGGAAGAACAAACGGTAACAAACCGTGTAACTCGCCTTAAGAACGATGCCTTTTTAGGGCTGGAAGAAACTGCAAGTTCATCTTTGTTGATTAAACTTGTTTCTGCAAGAGGCATTTATTTGCAAGACAAACAATACAAAGGGTCTTTCGCTATTTATGATGTTCAAGGAAAACTTTTAACGGAAGGAAATGCCGTAAATGGCGAGTTACTTTTTTCATCGCCAATAAATAAAAGTACAGGAACAAATGCACTGTTGATTTTGAATTTGGAAGATGGACGTACTGGCAAGTTTTATGCATACTAGATTAAGGAAGACTCAATAAATTACTCACAAAAGCGCATTATTTGTTATGCTAAGAATTGGACTATTCACATCAGGGGGCGACGCACCCGGCATGAATGCTTGTATTAGAGCAATTGTACGAACGGGCTTGTATTTCCAAAAGGAAATGATTGGAATTGTACAAGGTTATGAAGGCATGATTAATGGCCAATTTCGAAAGCTAGAAAGCAGAGATGTCAGTAACATAATTCACCGCGGTGGTACAATCTTAAAGTCTGCTCGTAGCAAGCGCTTCAGAACAGAAGAAGGTATGGCTCAAGCCTTTGCCAACATTCAAAAGGAAAAACTCGACGGTATTATATGTGTTGGCGGGGATGGAACTTTTAGAGGGGCGAATGAATTTTCCTCGAAATACGATATACCTTTTATTGGGATTCCGGGAACCATTGACAATGACA
>CALFBW010000155.1 GCA_937951415.1 uncultured Chitinophagales bacterium
GTTTATGTTTGCTCTTCCATAACTGAAGCGAATAAAGCGCTAGAAGAATTAGAAAATAAATACGGAAGCTCCTTTCCATTTTTACTAGAGCAAAAATTACAAGGGGAAGAGATTTCTATCATTGGAATTACAGACGGAGAAACCATGAAATTGCTTCCTGCTGCTCAGGATCATAAGCAATTATTAGAAGGAGATAAGGGACCGAATACAGGAGGAATGGGTGCCTTTACTCCCGTGGATTTTTGCGATGAGAAAATATTGAGTCGGATAAAGGATAGGATTGTTGATCCAACATTGTATGGGATTAAACAAGAAGGATTTACCTACAAGGGTTTTGTATTTTTCGGGATTATGATGGACATGAATGAACCTTATTTATTAGAATACAATGTGCGTTTCGGAGATCCTGAAGCGGAAGTATTACTGCCGGGACTAGAAGCTGATTTAGTTGATATTATCCTGTCTTGTTTCAATCAAGACTTAGGAAGTTGTGCGGTAAATAGTAGCACAGATTATTTCGTGGATGTGGTGAAAGTTTCGAAGGGTTATCCCAATAAATACCCGAAGGGACTGAAGATAGCAGGACAACAGAAAACCCTAAAAAAAGGTGAGTGGATTTTCCACGCAGGCACAAAAATGAATGCGGGTGTTTTGGAAACTATCGGTGGGCGCGTCTTAAATTTTGTTGGTCAAGGAAAAACATTGGAAGAGGCCATTAGTAGGTCATATGAATTATGTAAAACTCTCTCTTTCGATGGAGAATTTTATCGAAAGGATATCGGACGTCGATCTAATTTTAAAAGCAACTGAAGAGTAATGAAGGCGAAGCTCGGCATATTTATTTCTGGCAGAGGAAGCAACATGTTGGCTATTCTGGAGGCTTGCCGCTCAGGTGCTCTTGCGGATTGTGCTGTAGTGGAATTTGTGTTTTCTAATAAATGTGAGGCGGCAGGACTTCGAAAGGCAGAGGCCTTGGGAGTTTCTACTTTTTGTATAGATAATGAAGGCTTGAAACGTAAGTCGCACGAAAAGAAATTACTAGAAGTACTGGAGCGCAAAGATTTTGATCTAATCATTTTAGCAGGATATATGCGCGTCATCTCAGCCGATTTTGTTCGCTTGTTTCCGAAAAAGATAATTAATATACATCCAGCTGATACGAAAGTGCATCAAGGCTTAGGTGCTTATGACTGGGCTTGGAAGGAGCGATTGATCGAAACAAAATTGACGGTTCACTTTGTAGAGGAAGGTTTGGATACTGGCGAGATTATTCATCAAGAAATTGTAAACCTCCAAGGGGCAGACTCTCTAGAAGAAGTTGAGAGACGGGGCTTGGCAGTGGAACATGTGTTTTACAGTGAAGCAATTAAGAAGGTAATAAATGGGAAAGAGTTTAAGGCACTTTCTGGGAAATAGGAATTTAATTTAATACTTAGATTATGTGTGGTATTGTTGGTTTCATGGGTAAAGACGAGGTCGTATATGATCTTATGATCGGGCTTACTGCCTTGCAACATCGCGGGCAAGACTCTGCCGGTATTGTGACTTTTAAAGAGACCTTTCATACAAAGAAAGGTCTGGGGCTGGTGAATAACATTTTTCGCCCTAAGCATTTTTCTCGACTAAAAGGAAAGATAGGTGTTGGACACGTACGCTACACCACCCAAGGAGGAAATGAAGTAACGAATGTACAGCCAATTTCCACAAATTATCCGTTTGGAATAGCCATGGTACATAATGGTAATGTGACCAACTTCGATAAATTGCGAAAATCACTTTATGATGAGTATCACACGCTGCCAGCAACAACAAGTGATTTGGAATTGATTCTGTATCATTTTGCAGCTGAGCTAGGCCAGAAAGATTTGGCTTCTTTACAAGTAAGTGATTTATTCGATGCTGTAGTTCGTACACAAGAAAAAGTGGAGGGTGCTTATTCAACTATTGCTGTTATTGCCAATCATGGTTTGTTAGCATTTTGTGACCCGAACGGAATTCGCCCTTTAATTTTAGGGAAAAAGGAAACGAAGAAAGGAACCGTTTATGGCTTTGCTTCTGAATCTACTTGCTTTGACCATATTGGCTATGAAGTTGTTGATGACTTGAAGGCTGGAGAAATTGTTTTTATTGATAAAAACCATAAAGTTCATAGACAGATAGGTTATCAGAAAGAGACGAATTTTTGTGTCTTTGAATACATTTATTTCGCAAGAGATGACTCGATAATTCAAGATACTTGGGTAGCAGGCACGCGTGTAAAAATGGGACGACAGCTGGCGAAGAAGGTAATAGAAAAGGGATTGAAACCAGATATGGTTATTGATGTTCCATCTACTGGATATTATGCAGCTTCCGGACTCGCAGAAGCTTTAGGTATTCCTTATCGACGAGGTTTGATGAAAAATAACCACATTGGTCGAAGTTTTATTTCGCCGGATAAAAAAGTAAGAAAAGACATCGTAAAGCGAAAACTTAACCCATTAAAAAAAGTAGTGCAAGGAAAGAAGGTAGCAGTTGTAGATGATTCTATTGTAAGAGGAACAACCTCAAAGAGAATTGTGAAAATGCTTCGAGATTCTGGAGCTGCGGAAGTTTATTTTATTTCCGCCGCACCTCCGATAAAGCATCCATGTGTGTATGGAATCGATATGTCGGAAACAACCGAATTGATTGCTGCTAATAAGACAATGGAAGGGATACGAAAATATATGAAAGCAGATGCTTTGATTTATCAAGAACTTTCGGATCTCGAAGAAATCTTCTCAGGAAGAAATCTATGTACGGCATGCCTCTCTGGAAAGTATCCGACAGAAGGAATAGAAGAGGCAATCGAACTAGTCGCTAGTGAAAGGAAACTATCAAAAAGTTGCTAATGCTCTTTTCGTAAACAGCAATAAAAAGACGCCCTTTCAAATTATTGAAAGGGCGTCTTTTTTACTGAACTATTTGATTTTACGAGCTCAATATTTCTGATTTCTAAGAACGAAAAATCATTTCTTCTCGTGCTGGACCGATACCGTAGGCTTTAATTTTAGTGCCGACAAGCTTTTCGATTTCAAGAACAGTTCCTTCAGATTTCTTCGGATCAGAGAAGCTAGGAATGTCTAGATAATCTGGTCTTTCTATTTTGTCGACTAAAGGAGAGAAACGATCCGTTTTTGCGCCTTCCGCCAATTGGTATGCACTTACGACCGGAATCTTATCTCCGCCTTGTGCAAATAAATTGAATAGATCGATTTTATTTAAATAAACTTCATCAACTCCATTGCATTCAATACTCCATTTCATTAATGGGATGTCTAAGTGTCCCATTCTCCTTGGACGACCAGTAGCTGAACCATATTCATTGGAAGCAATTCGTAAACCTTGAGCGTAAGTGTTAGTATCTGAACTCAAAAGCATTTTCTCGACATCCAAATGCGCTTCGTTTTGCTTGGCATTTTTCACAGGATCGAGAATACTATCGTCTCCGATTTCGGTTAAAAAAGGACCTTCACCAACTCTTGACATCACTGCTTTTGCAACACCGATCGTTTTACGATGATATTTCGCTGGCAAATCACCACCTACATAAGCATAGGAAGCCATCGTATGAGATGAGGTCACGAAAGGAACAGTTCCTTTTATTACATCCAGAAGAAAAGATTGCGCTCCTTCAAAAAGAACAGTCTTACCTGCTTTTACTTCTTGCAATAAATAGTTTTGTTCTTGCACAATGCATTGCTCAAGATTCTTTAATGAAGCACGCATTTTTGCCAGATAATCCTCCAAATCAACTTCCGATTCGAAGCCATAGATTTCTTGGTGGAATCGATAGTTATCTGCGATGGCTTCGAAAAGTTCTTCTTTCATTAGAAGCTCTCCCAAACGAATGTTTTGCAAACGCTGATCTAGGACTCGCGTACAGCGACCCGCATAATATGGACCTATCCCATTCTTTGTAGTTCCGACATACTTGCCAAAGAGACAATCCAATTCAATATGATGCGGTTGAATCACCGATATCAACCCAGAAATAGCCAAACGACCTTTTACATCAATTCCAGCGGATTCAATTCGAGCGATCTCATCCGCGATCTGTACTAGATTGAGTGCGCAGCCTGAGCCTATATATAGTTGCTTGTCGGCGTACATTACCCCTGAAGGAATTTGACGTAGTATTAGCTTTTTACCTTCATGTACCACTGTGTGACCAGCATTTGAGCCGCCATTAAATCGAGCAATAATGTCGTAGTCTTCTGCTAGAAGATCAATAATCTTCGCTTTTCCTTCATCTCCGAATTGAAGACCGATGAGTACATCTGAATAGCTCATTCTTTACTTTTATTTCGTTACCCAATTTCAAAATACTAACAGTTAAAGTCGTTCTTCGAATGCTTAGACCTCTGCATTTTTATCCGATCCCTAAGGTACAATCATTCTGATTTTGTCATTGATGATTGAGGTCGAAGTAACATAGATTTAAGAGGCA
>CALFBW010000156.1 GCA_937951415.1 uncultured Chitinophagales bacterium
TTTCTCTTACTTCTATTCGTCTCTAACACTAATCTAGTGGGACTATTACCTGAAATACATAAAGCATAGCTGTATTTAGTAAAATGCCAGCAAGGAAAGCGCACTGCTATTCTTCTGGCTTTTTGTTTTTATAAACTTCAAATCCTAGCTGCTATCTTTTGCCTCAAATACCCAAGCGAACAATACGAGTTTGGTTTTGCTCTCTGTTTTATTCAACATCGGCCATTATCATCAAAGCGGTCTCTTTGTTACTGCAAAACAGTGTTGCTTTTCACTTAATTATTGCAGAAATACGGGCGAAGTCCTCCTAGACAGTCCTAGCAGGTTCAACGGGCAAAAGTCAATACGTAATGTATTTGCGCAATCACTAAAATCTCGAATTTATTGACCACTCAAGTCATTGACATACAATGCTTAAGAATAAATTTCATTCAATTCAATTAGTACGCAAATAGCCTGCGCAATAGCATGTATAAATTTGGATTGTCATTGAGAAAATGATGATTGTTCTTTAGGAATTTAGAAAAGAGAAAATAGCAGGTCAAGTGAAACTTACTTCTGGCGTAAGCCACCAAATTTCCACTTTGACTAAGTTTTGCAATTACCTGCTTATATAATATGGGAGCGGTAGCTCAAACGGTAGAGCACAAGCTTTGTAGTTTTTGAATTACATCCTTTTCAGGGGTCAACAAAAACTTACTTCATAAGATTTGGGATCTTGGGGTTGGTGGTTCGAGTCCACCCCGCTCCCCTCCTTTTCTATTATTTATTTATAAAAAAATAAACACGAACTAAACTGACAACCGATCACTAAAAGTCAATGCAGGTTTTCAGTTTTAGTCAATAATATTTAACGCAGGTCAAGTTACTCTTACTTCAATTCGTCTGAAAAACTAATCTAGAGTAAGCCTTACTTGCACCTAAATGATATCAGATGAAAGATTTACTTAAAGTCAGTATCCGTCAAAATGCGATTTACATTCCGACCCTCAGAAAGGCCAAGAATCAAGTTTCGCTTTCGCATTCTAGCTCCTTATTGGTAGCTAATGCTGCAAAATTGGGCTTCGGTTTTTCTGAAGATTTATTGATCGCTGTAAATAGTGTTCCTCCAAAAGTACACTTGAACATTTTGGAAGTGCTTCGTGAAATCAAAGGCACGAAAAAATCATGGATGCCTTTGAGAAACAATTGGGAGCAGCAAGAGAAGTCTAGTATGCTTGACCAGGTAGTGGCCTTTTTCTCTCGCACTTTTGGTTCGAATAAAGGAGTGCGATTAGCTTGCGGTCACCTTATTCCTGACAGCACTTTCCCTTTGAAAGAATACAATGGATGTCCTTTTTGTGGAGCAGCCTTCAATAGAGGCGAGCTAGAAACAGTGGCTCAAAACAAAGCATTGAAAATATTGACTTTGTGGACGGATACCGAAATCGATCAATTCTTTACGGACTTGATCCAATCCAAAACAGCGCTTGATGCTACGCAAATTGATAGCCTTAAACTATTGATTAAGCAGCGAGAAGTGCCAGCTATTCAGCCAAAAATGAAGGAAACCAGCATGCTCATTATTGATGCATTGGTTCAAAAGGGCGAGAGTGAAAAAGCGCAGTTTCTTTTTTCGAATCCTCAAGACGTTTTGCGTTACTTGTGGTTTAAGAAAACAGGAAAATTGCAGATCATTCCGCCTAAAATTTTGGTGAAGACGGTAGCACAAAACAACCAGCATTTACACGCACCGAGTGATCGTTCTTTTCAAGCAAGTGTTTTGAGCAAGCGAGCCTTGAAATTGAAGTATTCTCGAACAGAGTGTAGAATGGTAGCGAATTGGTTGAATGATTTGAAAATCTCTTCGGCGAAAGCTTGCGAGATTATGCATCCGAAACGTTCTATGTGGGTACGATTCATTCGAGCGCTTCGATTGGCAGAATACAGCCAAAAGAAAGGCTTCGGTGCTTTGGCAGAAATCTTAGATCGATTTTACCGTAAAGATTACAGCGTTTGGGCCGGTGAGGTGAATAAAAGCCGATTGGAGTTTGATGCTAAAAAGGCCTTGGGTCTTTTGAAGCAGCGCCCTAGTGTTTTTGCTCGCTCTTTGTTTTCGAATATGTTGTGGTTTGGAAGTCATGATGCTTTGGCTGAGTTCTTAGAGGTCGCTGATCAAGTGCCGGCTCGATTGCTTTTGAGTTTGAACATGTACGCCGATAACTATTTCAATCCGAATTTGGATCGTTCCATAAAGGCGATTTCTGGAAAGCGTAAAAGAATTCCGAATCACCCTTTATTGGCGATGTATGATGGAGCTGATTTAGAGCGCATGAAGTCAGAGATTCAAGAATTGTGCTTGTTGTCGATGGAGTCTCGTTTTTCGAAAATAAAAACGGAAAGCAACAGCATGTACATTGATCCGAAGCTTTTCAATATGCCTTTGTCTATCGGTGAGCGCTCTGAAACCATTCAGGATTTACCAGTAGCATTGATGGGTACACGATTTCCTGTAGAGGGCAACAAAGTGCGTTTGTTTATGCAATGGGGAAATGGCTTACCTGCACAGCGATTGGATATGGATTTGAGTTGCCAAATTGCGTACGATGGAAAAGTGGAGCGTTGTTCTTATAGCCGATTGACGGCGACGAGTTGCAAGCACAGCGGTGATATTATCACGATTCCTTCTATGGTTGGTACTGCCGAATACATTGAAATGAACTTGGATACCTTGCAAGCAGCGGGAGCTAAATTCGTGAGCTTTACTTGCAACGCTTATAGCCGAGGTGCTTTGAATCCTAACATGGTTGTTGGTTGGATGAACAGCAAGCATTCCATGAAGGTTTCTAAGAAAACCGGTGTTGCTTACGATCCTTCTTGTGTACAGCATCAAGTACGAATCAGCCAGACTTTGACGAAAGGTCTTGTCTTTGGAGTATTAGATGTCGCGGCTCGAGAAATTATTTGGTTAGAAATGTCATTTGTTGGCCAAGTGGTACAGCAGCTCGATACTAAAGGTGTAGCAACCCTTTTGGCTAAATTGGAAAGCCGTATGAATATTGGAGAATTATTGACAATAAAAGCGAAAGCGCAAAACTTAACGCTTGTTGCTATTGAAAAAGCGGATGAAGTCTACGATGCAGAATGGGCTCAAAACAGTGCAGCAGTTACGCAACTTTTGGTTGATTAAGCAATTCGCATTTATTAATAAATAAATAATTCTTC
>CALFBW010000157.1 GCA_937951415.1 uncultured Chitinophagales bacterium
CTAAAGGCAATGTTTAGGCAGTTGATGAGAATAGTAATGGCTAGGGGATAAATGGCATTTTGCATACCGAAAAACCATCCCATTAATGCGAATAATGCAATAGTAGCTGGAGCGGCCCAAATTCGAATTCGAAAGTAGTCATTCACCAAGTCGAATTGAGCTTCCGATACATTCATGAACTGGAAAGTCCAGTGAGCAATGACATCTTGCAACAGGATGATTAGGAAAGCCAAACAAACTGCCAATAAGAGGGCTCGGAGCAAAGTGTGTTGGATTGCTGTTTCGTTTTTTTGACCGTATGCCTGGGCAGTCATTCCCGTAGTGCCCATTCGAAGAAAACCAAAATTCCAGTACACTAAATTGAAGATCATGGCAGCAATTCCGACTGCACCAATGTGCAATTCTGAAAGCCTTCCCATCAAAGCGGTGTCTACCGTGCTCAGCAAGGGAATGGAAATATTGCTGATGATGTTTGGAATGGCAAGTCGGAGAATCTCTCTATTCAATGCGCTGTGTTTTTGTCTTGGCCTGCTCAAAGGTAGAAGTTTTCCTAGGAGCTAATAGGGGCTTTGCCCTGGTGGATTTTCCAACATTTTAGGACGACCTTTGTTAGCATTGGTAATAAATAGGAACCGATGGATCGCAAGAATTTTTTAAAAAAGGGACTGCTAGGCGCAGCTGGCTTGGCAGCAGGAAATGGACTTTTGAAAGCAAATAATGTTCGACCGAAAAACTCGACTTATGACGAAATGATGGATCAAGTCGGTTTCAATCATTTGCCTAATAAAGAAAATATTGGAATGAATTCAGTTTTGCATAAGGCCAACACGCGCGGTCATGCCGATCATGGTTGGTTGGATACGTACCACTCTTTCAGTTTTGCCAATTACCGAAATCCGGAGCGCATGCACTTTGGGGTTTTACGAGTATTGAATGATGATCGTGTTGCTGCGGGTCGAGGATTCGGAACGCATCCGCACGACAATATGGAAATCATTTCCATTCCCTTGTCGGGCGATTTAGAGCACAAAGATAGCATGGGAAATGTGTCTGTCATCAAGGCAGGTGATGTGCAATTGATGAGTGCTGGAACCGGTATTTATCACAGCGAATACAATCGAAATAAAACGGAGGAGGTTCGTTTTTTACAAATTTGGTTGTTCCCTAAAAGCCGTGATATTAATCCGCGCTATGACCAAGTATCTATTAAGGAGCTGGAAGAAAAGAATAAATTTTACCAAGTATTGTCCCCTTCAGTCGACGATCAAGGCGTGACGATTCATCAAGATGCTTGGTTTCACTTGGGAAAATTTGAAGCAGGAGCCTGCGATAATTATACGGTGAAAAAGAAAGGTAATGGCATTTATTGTTTTGTAATAAATGGTTCTATTGAACTCGCAGGACAAGCCTTAGAAAAACGCGATGGTTTTGGTTTGTGGGATGTGGAAGCGATCGAACTCAATGCCAGTTCGGAGGCAGAAGTTTTATTGATGGAAGTGCCGATGGATTTGACTTAGATGTAATTTTTCACGGTGTTTTTATTCACTAATAAATGTTGATTTCCGCCTAATTTTTATTTTATGAAGTATTTATTTTTCTTGCTTTTTTTTTATTCGTGTAGCGCTTTTTCACAGCTTGACTCCCTAGAAATAGAAACAGCCTTTGAAGCCTATTTTTTGAATATTGAAAACCGAAATGCGCAGGGAAGTATGGAATACATGCATCCTGCGATCTTTGATTTAATTCCACAAGAAATGATGCTTGCTCTCTTGGAAGAAACGGTTTCGGATACATCGATTTTGATGTCTGATGCTTCAGTAACGAGCATGTTGGAGCTGGAAGATTCAGAACAGGGACATTATGTGTTGGTAGTCTATAATTATGAGATGTCGGTTTACGATTATATAGACAGTACCGCAATTATTGAAGACGTGGAATCGGATTTTAGTTTTTTGGCGGATTTCTATAAGGAACTCTATAGCGAGGAACGAGTACAGTCTTTCCCCGATGAGCGGAAAATAGTGATCAATTTAGATAAGGAGTTGATTGCGATTTCTGAACCGATATATGAGGGTTGGAAATTTCTAGAAAGTCCAGACTCTCCTAATCAGATGCTACAACAAATTTTGCCAGCAAGCATCATGACCTTATTGGAAGAGCGGTCAGAGGCAAGACATCAAGCTGCTCAGGAGGCATTGGAAAATATTGAAGTAGAAGCGGGACAAGAAATAAATGAGGAATTACCAGAGGAGACCATTGATACACTTATTGAAGAGCTTCCAGTGGAAAATAGTGAAGAAAGCGAAGAGCCGGAATAGTTAGATTTTTGTCTTATTTTCATTTCGCTTTTATTAATAAATAAAAAACAGAAGAGATGCCTAATCCAGTAAGTTGGTTTGAAATCGCGACCGTAGATTTAGAAAGAGCAAAGGCCTTTTATACGGCTGTGTTTGAATGTGAATTTCAATTGGTGGAAATGCCAGGTACGAAAATGTACATGTTCCCTTTCGACAATGATTCTTCTGGTTCAAGTGGAGCCTTAGTCGCTGCCAAAGAGAATACTCCCGCTGCTGTTGGAAACATGATCTATTTTAACTGTGAAGATGTGGCAGTGGAGTCTGGACGTGTGGAAGCGGCAGGGGGAAAACTCACTGTTCCAAAAATGTCGATTGGAGAATTTGGTTTTATTGCAGAATGCATGGATACGGAAGGAAACCGCATCGGATTTCATTCACATAAATAAATGCTAAGGCTAAAATAGTTTTTTAGCTCTTATTGGCTTGCGACTTCAAAGGTCTTCGCTGTACCCAATCATCACTACGTAACTTGTCGAATAAAGACGGAAGCAACTTGTGGACTACGGGGTTTTTAGCCCACATGTAGGTGTCCATGTTTTTGGGTTCTGCTCCTAGTGTGCTTTTGATTTCCATGGCCGTTCTACCGTAAGTGAGTTTTTCCACTTTCAAGTCAATGGCTAAGCGCAAGAAATCTTGCAAAATTCGCTGATAAAAGCTGTGGCTTCTAATTTTACTGTGGTCGAAGCCAATGAAGTGCGACTCCAGCTTTTTGGGTGTCCAAAATCCTGTCAAGAACCCCAGTAATTCTCCGTCCAAGAAGTAGCCATAGGCCAAATACTTATCGCCCCAATGCTCCTTCATTTTGGTGAAAAATTTGGGACCAGCAGTTGCCATAGTAAACTCTGCGCGAGAAATGAGGTCCATATAAATAGAGAAGATCTTTTGCTCGTAAGCTTTCATGTCTGCCAAAGTAAGTGCTCGCAGCTCCAATGCTTTAGAGGTCTTGATGATCTTCTTGGTTCTGACTCGGTACTTCGAGATGAGATCAGCCATGTATTCCTCCCAGTCTTTCCAGCGGATGTCAATTTCCATCGTGGGCTGAGAGATCACTCGTTGGTAACCCTTGTTGGTCAAAATTCTGGTGCTTTCATTCCAACTAGGTTCGAAGTCTTTCACCATGATCACTGTGGTGTCTAGTTCTTTGCGAACTTCATTGATGGTGGAGGAAAGTGCCTCCAGCATCTCTTCTTGAGAAACGCCTTTTGCCAATTGAATTCCGTACATACCTGTTACCAGCATGTTGCCGATCACGAGTACGCGCGTCTTTATTCGGTTAAGTCCTTTTTTGAGGTAACGGCCAATTTCGTTTCGCCAACCATCGCTACCACTTTCTTCATTTAAGCCAGTACGATGAACTGTTACAATTTGCAAATAAACGAAGCCGAGAAATCGGTCAGCCTTACTAAGGGAGAGGTATCTTGATTCTATTTTGTCGCTTTCAGAAGCCTCCATCGCCCGGAAGTAGGTGCTTTTCATGACATAGTTTTCGGGATCAACCAAAGTATCCCATACTTCTAAAGGCAAATCATCAACCGAAGCGTAAATGTTGTACTGGATATTTTCTACCGGACACGCGGAGAATGGGCATAAAATAGGAAAGGTCCAACTGCTGGTCTTCATCAAGTCATCTTCTTAAAGGAAGGTCGGAATTTTTGCCGCACCGCTTAGAGAACCGAAAATTAGCCCATATTGTTTATTTCTTGATGATCTTTTTGAAGACTTTTCGCAACAATGCCAGCTTAGACGATAAAGGTCCAATAGCCGATAAGCAGCATTTGCCTTTGTTCTGGTTAGTCTGTCGAAACTAGTTTGCGTTTTCTGTTTGCTACAAAAGGCTGGTTCATTTTACGAGCATCTTCGACTAGGGTTATTCTAGCACTCCCATTTATTACTTAAAAGCTAAAACTATCGAATAAGCGTAATGTTTCCACGCCAAATCAATTCGTCATTTTCTCTCCATCTAATACCTCGAATCATGTAAACATACACGCCAATTTCTTGTGGATCACCACGGAAAGTACCGTCCCAGCGATCGGTAATAGAATTTGCTTCCCAAATTAGCTCGCCCCAGCGGTTGTAGATTTGGAAATCAAGTAGTTCTCGAATTCCTAGAGCAATAGAAATTCCGATGTCATCGTGCAAATCATCTCCATTGGGAGAAAAGGCGTTGGGCAAAATAAATTCGAAGTTGTCGGTTACCTCTATTTGTACTGTATCTCGATTTTCACAGCCTTCTTCGGATAATGTTGTTAACACATAGTTTGTTGTATAAAAGGGTTGAACCATGGGGTTGGGAATGTCTTGAGGATCTAGAAAACCATCGCTGGGCGTCCAATCGTAGGTCGCTTCTCCTGTGCCATTCAAGTTGATAATTTCACCTACGTTAATCGTTGCATCCGTACCAGCATCTACGAAAGGCAGAGGATAGACGGTTACTGTAACACTGGTATCTTCATCGAAGCAAGGCGGATTGGCAATATTTACATTGTAGGTCGTTGTCATAGAAGGCCATACAATCGGGTTTTGATTGCTGGGATCATTTATCTCTATGGCAGGTGTCCAAGTATACACTGTTCCACCTGAGGCAAAAAGTTGGATGGTATCTCCTTCGCAGATTTCGGGAACTGGCAATAGACTCGGATCAACTTCAGGAATGAGCTGCACTAAGCTCGTGTCGCTGTTTTCGCAGCCGCGAAAATCTATTCCGCTGAGTATATAGAAGGTCGTGTCGTTTGGGATTACAATCGGGTCAAGTACAGCGGTATCGCTGAGTCCTACGGAGGGTGACCATGAAAAGTCCACTACAGTGCTTTCTACTGTTCCATTGAGTTGCGTGAGGCTATCACCGAAGCAAACGTCAAGATCAGCACCTGCATTTATTGCTGGCAAAGGCCAAACATTCACTAGCACCTCATCTTGATCAGAACATCCATTTGGGTCGCTTACCGTTAAAGTAAAGACTTGATCACTGTCTGGTAAAATGGTAGGATTCACGATTTGATCACTGAAAACGAATTCCGCTGGTTCCCAGAAATAACTATTGTCTGCAAGCCCAGCCCCACCCGTACTACCCGAAGCATCCAGTTCGATGGGAATGCCAGCACAGGTCTCGGTGTCCAAGCCGGCATCTGCAAAAATGGTGGGAAAAATCGTAAAAGCTAAGCTGGTGGAATCCACACAACCGTCTGCCGATTCTACCAATAAGCTTGCATTATAATCGCCAGGGGTGTCGTAGAGCTCCGAAACGGTTTGTCCGCTCAATTCATTCCCATCAAGATTCCACTCCCAACTTACAATATTGTCGAGTTGTGTATTTCCTGTAAAGTTGGTGGGAAAGTCGACGCAAAGAAAATCATAGTTAATTTCCGCTTCCGGGGCTTCATGGACTACAACTGGATAGGTTTGGCTGTCTTCACAGCCCAGCTCATTAAAACTGATCAAAGTCACTTCCAAAATGCCCACGTCTTGAAAATAGTGTACGGGATTTTCGAAGGTTCCTTGGGTGTGATCAAGTCCAATAATTGGACCTGTTCCGGGACCTACAGTAATTCCATCTCCAAAATTCCAGTACCAAAGATTTGCTCCTGCAAAATCGCTGGTGCTTTCATCGTTAAACAAGAATCCTTCGTACGAACAGCCTTCGCTGAAAAAGGAAAAATCAGAAACGAACTGCGGATACAAATTCAAAAGCAGTATTGCAGTATCAGCGCATTCCTCTCCAGGGTTAGCAACGAGCGTAATCTCATATCTTCCAGTATCAGGATATTCATAGGAGGGGAACTCTTCCTCTGAGACATCTAGCGTGGTAGTTTCGTCGCCAAAATCCCAAAAGTAGCTTTCAGCGCCCGTCGTTGCATTGTCGAAGTTCACTTCATAACTAAAGCAATTGGTGATCTCAAAAACGCCTGGAGAAACCTCAGCCGCGTCTGCATCTGGGACAGCTTGGGTTTGAATACAATCGGTGATGTTAAATTGAAAGTCTCTTTTATTAGTGCTTAATAAAACGCCGTTGCGGTATTCACTCACGCAAACGCCGACAACAAACTGGCCTAGTAAGCCCGGTTGTCCAGTTAATAAGCCCGTTAAGGGATCGATGCTCAAAGCGGGGTTGTTGCCTAATTGATTAAAGGCAGTAAAACCATCTGCCCAGTTTACATTGTCGTAGGCATACGGAATACCGCCAAATAAACAGGCTGGATTCGGGTCGATCGGTTGAATAAAGGGGCAATCTGGCTCGGCACCATCGAAGGGTGTACACATCTCATATACCAATGAATCGCCATCTATATCTGTGGCGGAATGATCAAACTCAATGGGGTAATCTTGACAAATTACTATTGGAGGAAGATTGTTGAAAGTGGGTGAGCTGTTGTTACAAGCTCCGGTTGTATGTGGTACCGAAATTTCCCAAGTCGCTCCAGTGCTTCCAGGGTTGAGGATATTACTAATGGTCGCATTTCTACAGCATCGCTGATATTTGAATTTATACCCTCCTGGGTTTGGCGGTAATTCTATTATTTCTTGATAAACTCCTCTTTTGATGCATAAGTCAGGGACAGAAGCAATACAAACGACATCCTCTGGTTCTACATCGGTTTCATCCGTAAAGACGTTGAAGTTCATTTGCAAATAGGGGACATTCCCCAAGCTGGGAATGTTTACATATTGATCGTTTTCGTTAGTAATGTATAAAAAGGCTACTTCATCGAAGAAATCCGCACAGTTGGTATTGGGAGGACAATCACAATCACGATACATGACCAAGGTAATCTCGTAAAGATTTCCTCCTAGGCAGCGATAGGACAGTTCTCCCCCAATCAGGTGCTCTGCTTGGGCAGTTTGTCCAGCATAAAGAAGTCCGAATAGGAAGAATAGTAGGGAGACAATTTTATTCATGATAAATGCACTGCTTGCAAGATAAGCAGTGGCTGTGATTTTAGTTTCGTACTTATGTCATCAAAATAAATACAGTGACATAAAGGAGTTTGTGCTTTATATCTTTTGACTGACCTTGTTTATGGAAAACGTCAAAAATTGGAAGATAGTTGTCTTTACTGTTGAGACTGAAGGAAGGAGTTTCGAAAAGGAGCCTCGATGGTCTTCCAGTTAACACTGGGAATGCTACTAGTCACGTCTACTACATCCCAACCATTGGCTCCACTCAGAAGTTGCATACTCCGAATGCGCTCTACCACATTTTGTTGGGCACGTTCCTCTAAGTCGCTTTCTTGAATCTTTTTTCGAAGGGTTTGTATGGATTGCTCATAAATTTTGTTGTAGTCTTCTTTCGTGAAAGTGTTAAGCACACTTTCTTCGATATCGTAGTAGCGAAAATCAGGTTCGATAAGAATTTCAGGATCTGGAATGTGCGTCAAGCGAATCACTTTATTTGCTTCTTCGACTTCAAATTCGATTTGGTTCAGATCATAGCTTATCCAGGCCTTCGCATTTACCGTAGTAATGGCTTTTTTTTCAAACTCAAGGAAGTTGTAAAACATCTTGTAAGAGTCTTCATAGCTGTAAATTTCCGAAAAACTGCCCTCTACAGTAACCAGTTTAGCCACATCTTTTATTTGTTCAATAACCACTTGACTCGAAACAGTAGTCTCGTGTTGGTTGGGCCACAGGAATTTCACTGCTGCTAAGGACAAGAGGATTCCCAGCACCAAGCCTTGGACTAAGAGCAGGCAGCCTGAAGCTCCATTAAAGAGCCCTTTTGAGGTTGGGTGACGTTCGTTATTCATAGCTTTTACTCATAACGGCTGAGCGCTCATAGTATTTTGCGCTAAGGGAGCTGGAATTGTTTCAAAGGGCCATTGTTCATTGCGACGATTATATACGTGCCTTGAGGACTATTGAGCACCTCTATGTCTCTTCCTTCTTCTGGCACTTCAAATCCACTTTGATCTATGGGTAGGAATTCAAATTGTCCTTCGCCATTTCCGAGTAAAACGATGCCTTTTATTCCGCTGTAAATGCCTGTTTCTACATCAACTCCAGCGTTGTTTCCAACAGCCAGAATGTCTAAAGATCCGTCTTGGTTCACATCCGTTAATTCCACCCCAAAGATGGGAGAAATTTGTGCCTGCCAAGGAAGTTCTTTTTGCTCGAATTGACCATTATTACCTTGAATAAATAGGGAAGAAGCAAAGGATTCGCAGCTGCTCTTTTCTTGAACTTTATTCATTAAGTTACCGTCAAGAATATCATCGATTTGTGCGTTGGAATAGTCTTTATACCGCTTGAATTTTTTTCTTACCAATGGTAGCTGTTCGAATAACTCGTCTCGGGTTGCTTTCGGATATGACTTCCCATCTTCAAAGTAGTACGTGATTATTCCATCGGTAGAATTGTTGTCGTCAAAATCACCGGCATACATTTGTGCAGGCTGCCCTGCTTCCGCTTTGTAGAAATTATCTAATCCTCTATTTCCCGCAACGCAATCATCTTTTCCGTCACCATTAATATCGGCGACTTTTAGGCAATTCCACCAGCCTCCAGTTTCATTGAGTCCTAGGGATTGGGTAGTATTTACGAATTTTCCATCTTCGAATTTTAATGCAGTAGGGGGCATCCATTCTCCTGCAAGTAAAATGTCTGCTTTAGCATGGGTTTTTATTAATTGCATATCATTAATCAAGCCCAATTTTCCTTCTTTCGGAAGGAGCGAAGATTTATCGGTGAAGTTTCCTTTATTGTTTTCGTAATAAAAAGTGGAGGCAGCAAGAGGATAAGAACCTGGAATTATTCTGCCGCCAATGAGGAGGTCTGGGTCGCCATCTTTATCCCAGTCTCCTGCAATACTCGCACTCCCGCTGGCCGTATTTTTTGGAAAGTCCTCTACTTTTTTATTTAGATTTCCATTTCCATCATTCAAATACAAGCGATCAAGATAGCTATCGGAGCCAGCTTGGAATTCATTGCTTCCAGAAACAACAAAGAGATCGCAGTGACCGTCTCCGTTGAAATCAGCTAGAATGGCCGACATGTCTTCCATTTCTTTGTCTTTTTCTAAAGCGGAAGAATTTTTCTTGATAAAATTTCCTGTTTTTTCTTGAATAAAGATCGCTCCAGCCTGACTTTTGGCTCCTCCAATATAAAAGTCTTCCAGGCCATCGCCGTTGAAATCTCCCTTAGAGATTAGTGGTCCGCGATTAG
>CALFBW010000158.1 GCA_937951415.1 uncultured Chitinophagales bacterium
GTCAGAAATATCGCCAACGATGTATTGGAGAAATGCTCCAAACATTTCATCGGCAGTGGTTAATCCAAAGGTTACATTCTCATTAGAAGTATTATTGTAATCGGCTTCGATTTGTAAACCAGTTCCAGCTCTCATAGAAAGGAACTCATCGAAAATACGCATAGGAGGATGTGAATAATCATAGAATCCAGTATCAAAAGTATAATCGAAATTATAGCTGCCTTCATAAATGATTGGCCCTTTAGATCCATTCTCTAAACGCTGCCAAGCATTGAAATCAACACCGTATTGATGCGTGTGTGCGCCAAACAACCAAAGGTGAACAGAATCTTGTGAAGAGGCCCCGTCAAAACTATCCAAAGTCCAATCCCATTTGCTTTCTCCAGGAGGAATGTTCAACTGGAATGGATTGGCAGTACTTAACTGGAATTCAGAAAGCATTTCATGTGTAGCCGTTCCCACATCTTGCGTATATACATTTACGAATAATTCAGCCGGCATTACAGCAGTAGTACTATAATTCTTGATGTGGTAATTCAATTTAAGGACAGTATTAGCATCCCAGGAATAAGCCACTTTGTTTGGTAATTGAATGTCTGCATCATAAGCCCATCCACCAATCATTTTTGTGTCGTTTGTAATTGCATTCGCTCCACCAGTAATCACACCAATGATGGTTACCTCTTCCAAACCTTCATTTTCATCTTGATCCGCGCCTTCATCGAAACGGAAAAATAAAAAGTGGTGCGAATCATCGTTCATGCGCACTTCCAAACGTGGAATCTCAATACTTTCAGGATTGCGAAGCTCATGCTTAATAATGTACTCCCGCTCCTCACCAGGCTCTAAGAAAATCGTTCCTAAGTGCAATTGAAAACCCTCGCCTTCAGCTGGTGGCGCAGGTGGTTCAATTCTATCTAAGCCACCTTCGGTATAGTAATCTTCAATAGCATCAGGATTTCCGACAAGGCCAGATTCAGGTGCACCAAACAAAATCCAAGAACGCATGATGTCACGCTCCGCATCCGTGAGTACATCGCCAGTGGTTGGCATACTTGCTCCTTCACCTTCTTCTAAATTGCTTCCTGCATAAAGTCCCCAATTTGATTTGCGATACATAAAGCTGCGATCAGGATAACCTGCATCAATGAGCTTGTAGTTTCTTTCTGCAGCAAAGACATTTGAAGGCGATTCTTCGAATAATCGATCGTATAATTCTGCTGGGCTTCCAGTTAGATCTAATTGGCCCGCAGGACTTCCACCCGAATGACACGATTGGCATTTTGTTTCTAAAATGGTGTACACTCGATCCCAACTCGACTGCCCAAAGGCACTCACAGTAGCGAGGAGTAGTGCAATAGATAAAAGTTTTTTCATTGTATGTATGTATTTATTGTTTTGTTCTAGTTTGTAGTTTTCCCTATCGGCTTCTTTGCGTTTACTCGCTGCCCTCCCTTTACTCTAGTCCTTGGCGTTCTTCGTTTTGAAGGCATAGGAACAGCAGCAATTTCCGTTTCAAAGGTGGAAGCAAACTCTCTAAATTTTTTATCCTGATAATGATTCTCCGCAATAAAATGTAAATAGGGATCAAATTGATGCGCTTGTTTGAAGCCAGGGTAAGAATCAATTCGATTCAAATCTTCATCCAAAAATGCGATTGTTGGATAGCTCATCCTCCCCTTTGTAAAAGAATGTGCCAGTTCATTGTAGCCTCTTCTTCCTGCTGCTATGAAATTGTAATCTTTCCCTTTGAAAGAAAGTGCCATCTTATTCTCTGCATTGAATTTTACTGCATAAAATTTTTCATTTAAGTAGTCGGCGATTGCCTTATGTTGGAAAGTGGCCTTGTCCATCTTCTTGCACCAGCCACACCAGTCGGTGTATAAGTCCACCATCACTTTCCGCTTTTCATTTGCAGCAGCAGCTTCCAACTCATCAATTTTGAGCCAATTCACCTTTCCAGCTTCAGCATCTCCATTTCCATCAGCTGTCTTTACATTAGAGGAAGCAGGTGTACCTGTTTCGGCTTTTTGCCCATCAGCTTTGGAGCCATTTGCCTGTTCATTCCCACCACAAGCTGTCAAAAACAGAAGCATTCCGATGACCAAAAAGTACGTTCCGTATTTTTTCATTCCGTTTGCCGTGTTTGTTTTCAAGCACTCAAAGTTTGTGCTGTTTAGAAATAGTCGTTTTAGACTGAAGGGAAAGCTCTAAAAATACGAGTATCCAAGAGAACCAACAACCAAGATTCGGTGAAAACAATTATAAATAAAGCAGTGCGAAAGACCAAATGTTCTTAATCTTGCGCAACTTCTTTCCAATGGTATTCCGCGAGGCAAAAGTCGAATGCATAAATGAAAGTATCTTTGGCGCTTCAAATACATCTATGCTTTATTCGATGACAGGTTTTGGGAGGTCTTCCAAAGCAATTGGTGACAGACAAATTACCATTGAGTTACGTGCACTCAACAGCAAATCCTTGGACCTTTCCGTGAAACTGCCACTGTTCTACAAAAGTGTAGAACCAGCTTTTCGTAAAGCTATTCAAGGACAGATAAAACGCGGGAAAGTCGACCTCTACTTAACCGTTGATTCCATGGGCGAAAGCAGCCCGGTAAAGATTGATCGATCTGTAGTAAAAGCCTATGCAGAGCAGTTGAAAGAGCTCTCAGCAGATTTAGGTCTTTCTACCGATGGAATGCTAGAGGTGGTTTTGAATCTACCTAATGTGATTAATACCGAGGTAGATGTTAGTGATTCGGAAGCGGAAGGTTTGCATGCTTTACTCATAGAAGTGCTAGAAGGGGTCAATACTTATCGTGTAACAGAAGGGGCAACATTAGAAAGCGATTTTCAGCAAAGAATTGCTCGTGTTTTAGAGTGTTTAGCAGAGGTTGAGCTTTTGGCTCCCAAACGCATTGATTACATTCGCAAACGAATTCGAGATGGACTCGCTGCCAACATCGAAAAAGGTGAAATTGATGAAAACCGCTTCGAGCAAGAACTCATTTATTATCTAGAAAAACTGGACCTCAACGAGGAAATTGTTCGTTTGAGAAGTAACTGTGAGTTGTTTCAAGCAGCTTTGTTAGAAGAAAGCAAACAAAAGGGTAAGAAATTGGGTTTCATCTCGCAAGAAATAGGACGAGAAATCAACACAATTGGATCAAAAGCAAATGATAAGTCCATTCAAGCGCAGGTGATTCAAATGAAAGACGAATTAGAGAAAATCAAAGAACAGGTTTTAAACGTACTGTAAAAGAGCACTTCTAAGTAATAAGGAAATCTACCAGATTTGAAAGAAGAAAAGGACGGTAAAGTAATGATTTTCACAGCACCTTCGGGAGCTGGTAAAACTACCTTGGTTCGTCATCTGCTATCGCAATATGATCAGCTAATGTTCTCAGTGTCAGTGACAACTCGGCCCAAGAGAGCATACGAGATTGATGGAGTAGATTACTACTTCCAAACAAAGGATTTCTTTCGAGGAAAGATCGCGGAAAACGCTTTTCTTGAATGGGAAGAGGTGTACGACGGCAACTACTACGGAACCCTGAAAAGTGAGATTCAACGTATTTGGGGTATGGAGAAGGCTGTCATCTTTGATGTAGATGTAAAAGGAGCCATTTCACTCAAGAATTATTTTGGAGACAATGCCTTTGCGGTCTTTGTTAACCCGCCTTCCATTGAAGTCTTGATAGAGCGACTTATTGCTCGGAAAACAGAAACCGATGCCAGCTTGAAACGTCGGGTTGAGCGCTTCAAGATGGAATTGTCTTGTGCGAACGATTTTGACTACGTCTTAAATAACGACGACCTAGATACTGCTAAAGCGGGCGCAAGTGAATTAGCAGAAAACTGGTTAAGAAGCTAAAGGCTTTTTAGTAATAAATGCTTGTACGGCTGTCGTAAAGCTTCGCATTTACCAGCAAGCGTCGGCCAAATTCACTTCGTCAAAATACCAAGCCTGACGAAAATTGTCGTATCCATGTTCTTGCAAAGCCCGACTCGTAGAAGGTCCAATAGAAACTAAGTTTTGGCTGGGTAAAATCGGATACTGCTGACAGTAAGCTTCAACATTTGAAGGACTCGTAAACACCAAAACGTCGGTTTCCTGAAAATCGAAGTTTCGCTTTTGTTCTGAACGGTAAACAACTAAATCAAACACCTGTGCTTTGTCTAATCCAGCTTGTATGCTCCGTAAGGAACGCTCCGCCGACGGAAACAAGACGCTACCCTCATTTATTACTTTAGAAAAAGCCTTAGCTACTTCTGCTGCGCTTGATTTAGTGCCCACGAAGTCAAGCTTTTTCGTTCGCCTTTTGACTTCCTCGGCTGTCCCTGGGCCCATGGCTCCCCATTTGCAATCAGGAATAACACCACCTAATTGGTTGAAGAAATTTCTAACCCCATTTTTGCTCGAGAAAAAGATCCAATCGGTTTTTTCATACTCCTCAAAAGATACCATTGAAATCTCAATCAAGGATTCGTCGAAAACTTCATGGCCTTGAGCTGTCAAATGTTTCTTGAAGTAAGATTCACTGCTTAAGCTTCTCGAAATAAATACGCGTTTCTTCTTATCGTCGGCTTTTAAAATCGGAATCGCTTGCTCGATGACAGCATCTTTGGTAGATGCAGAAAAGTAGTTGCGACGAATACCTGTCGAATTTCCAGTACTGCACCAAACATGATACTCTTTTTCGGTTTTGAAACAATGAATACCGATAGGCTGCTGGCAACCGCCATCCAAGGCGGCTAAAAGACTGCGTTCAATTCCTACCGTTTCTTCGCTTTGCTTGTTACTGATTTGTTGCATTAAGGCATTGAGCTCATCATCAGTCGTGCGAGTTTGCAGAGCCAGCACCCCTTGTGCAGGGGCAGGAATGAATTTTTGCACTTTAAAAGGATGAATAAAATGCGCCTCCGATTGCAGCTCCAAACGCGTAATTCCCGCAGCTGCTAAAACCACTGCGTCGACATCGTTCCCCACCCTTGCCATTCTTGTGGGAACATTTCCTCGAATTGGAATCACCTCTAGGTCGGGTCGCCAATGCTCCAACTGAGATTTACGTCGCGCGGAAGAAGTTCCCACTCGAGCTCCTTGAGCAATCGGAATGTTAGACTGATTCTTATCCACCTTGGTTGGATCAATCACCAGCCAATCTGCGGGATTTTCTCGGCTAGAAAGTGCCGAAATGCACAAGCCTTCTGGTTGAAGCGTAGGCATGTCCTTAAAAGAGTGTACAGCCAAGTCTACACTTCCATCTAAAAGTGCCTCTTCTAGCTCCTTGGTAAAGAACCCTTTACCCTCTAATTTGTCAAATCTTTCCTCTTGACGACGGTCACCTTGCGTACTTATTTTGATAATTTCGCTTTTGCAAGACATGCTTTTTAGAACACGTTGAACGTGCTCAGCCTGCCATAATGCCAATTTACTGGCCCTAGTTCCTATTTTGATGGTACGTTCCATAGTATTATCGAGCAAAGAAGTCAATCTGTAGCCCTTGTATTTTCAGAGAAATACTAACTTTAGAGATTGCACCGAATGCGGTCCAAACTTTATTCAATCGATACATAAAATTAGCAGTAAATAAATTCAGTATGACCATAGGAAGTAGTAGTAGAATTTTGAGCTTGGGTTTTGTCCTTCTTTTGCTCCTCGGATGTGGAGGAAGTGAAGGTGGCGACACTTCTAAAAAAGAGTACAAAGATCAAGTAATCGTGCACAATCTAAGTGATCCCGAAGGCTTGCACCCTCAATGTACCAGTGATGCTTCTGCTACGGAGATTAAGCGCTACATGTTCCAAAAGTTATTGGATTACAATCATGAAGACCTGCAATTGATTCCACTCTTGGCCAAAGACTTACCTCAGATGGAAGTAGTAGGCGATAACGAAGGAATGCTGATTACTTACGAGATTCGCCCAGAAGCCGTTTGGGATGATGGAACTCCTGTGACTGCCAAGGATGTGGAGTTTAGTATGAAAGCAGTAAAAAACTCAAAAGTTGATGCTGCTTCCATTCGTCCTTACATCGAATTTGTAAATGACTTCAAGTATTACCCAGAAAATCCTAAGAAATTTACCTTGATCTGTAACAAGATTAACTTCCTATGGGATCATGTAACCGGTTTTGATGTAACAATTTCTCCAAAACACATCTACGATCCAGAAGGAAAAAGTGATGCTTTTACCTTTAAGCAAATTGCTTCAGGAGCTGATGAGGTGATCAATGATCCCAAAAACATTGCCTTCGGAAAAGAATATAGTTCAACGAAATACCAAAGAGAAATGCTCTCGGGTTCTGGTCCTTACAAGTTTGTAAGTTGGGATACGGGCAGAAGAATTGTCATGGAACGTAAGAAAGATTGGTGGGGAGATAAATTGGAAGGAGTCAATATGTACTTTGCCAAGGGTCCCCAAAAAGTTATCTATGAAACAGTGAACGACTATACTACAGCTTTAACTGCAATGAAAGGGGAGAAGCTAGATGTAGTCAATAGTATCCCTCCTAAGAACTGGACAGACCTTCCAAAGTCGGAGAAGTTTACCAAGAACTATGATATGCATGATCCTCAGACACTGATCTACTCTTATGTCGGATTACATACCCGTGAGCCTAAGTTCAAAGACAAGAAAACGCGACAGGCTTTGGCGCATTTGGTAGATGTTGACCAGATCAATGAAAACATTCTTTATGGATTAAATAAGCGAATCGTTGGGCCAATCTCTCCTTCATTCCCAAAGGATTATCACTCAGGTTTGTCTTTGTATCAATATGATTTGAAGAAAGCTAAGGCGCTTTTAGCTGAAGCGGGTTGGGAAGATGCAAACGAAGACGGACTTTTAGATAAAATGATTGATGGAAAACGCACTGATTTTAAGATCACTTTTAACTACAATCAAGGAAATGATATCCGTAAGAATGTAGGATTGGCTTTTCAAGAATCAGCTCGTCAAGTAGGTATTACGGTAGAAGTGATTCCAATGGATTGGTCAGTTTTCTTAGAAAAGCTAAAGCAACATGAAGTAGAAATGTGGTACGGTGCTTGGGTAATGGACCCTCGTCCTAGTGATCCAAAGCAAATATGGCATACTGAGTCTTACAACGGTGGTTCAAACTACACAGGCTTTGGAGATGCGAAAAGCGATAAATTAATTGAAGACATTGTATCTGAGTTGGATCCTGCTAAAAGATCGGTGCTTTATAAGAAGTGGCAAGAATTGCTGCATGAGGAAGTACCTTACATTTTTATGTTCAACAGCGGTCAGCGTTTAGCAATACACAATCGATTTAGCAACTTGGGCTTAAGTTCTCGCGATCCTGGGCATTATCCTGGAGGTTATACTGTAGCTTCTGGTGCAAGTGCATCTCATTAAACACTTGGCGTTTTAACATAAAATGCTATCTTTTTCTTTCATTAACGAATAAGTAATTATGCTACAGTACATACTGAAGCGACTGCTCATATTTATACCAA
>CALFBW010000159.1 GCA_937951415.1 uncultured Chitinophagales bacterium
ATGGTTGTATTGGACATACAAAGCCGTTGGGAACTATAAGAAGGCGCTTGAATTCTATGAGCGTCATGAAGAAGCTCAAAAAGAAAAGTACAAAGAAGCAAAAAAGAAAAACATTCAAGAACTGCATGCACAGTTTGAAACGAAAGAGAAAGAAGCAGAAATAAAGCGGGTAAAGGAACTGGAAGAAATGAAAACACGCTTCTTTTCTCAGATTACGCACGAATTGCGAACACCAGTTGCACTCATTAAGGGTCCATTGCAAGAAATTAGAAAGGAAAGTGATCCTGCTAAGATTGATCATTTTGCCAATATTATTGAGCGAAATTCTGATCGACTTCTGCTGTTGATTAATCAGTTGTTAGACCTCAATAAGGTAGAATCTAAGATGATGGAAATTCAGCTGAGTACTGGATCTTTGAGTGATTTTATCGAAAGATTGGTCAACTCCTTTAATGTGCAGGCTGAATACAAGAAGATTGAGTTGAAATTATCTCAAAATAGCCCCAAAGACTTGTTGCAGTTTGATGCTGATAAATTTGAAAAAATTGTTTTCAATTTATTATCGAACGCCTTTAAATTTACACCTCCGCATGGTTCAATTTCTGTTGTAACAGAATTTTATTCATTAGAGGAAGAGCTTACAGAATTTTCATTAACCGTGACCGACTCGGGTATTGGTATAGCAAATGAGGAGATAGATCGAATATTCGACCGCTTTTATCAAGCAGGTACAGATGCGCATTTTACTACGCAAGGAACGGGTATTGGCTTATCCCTAGTGAAAGAGCTGATCGAACTCATGAAGGGAAAGTTGGAGGTAGAGTCGGAATTAGGAGTGGGCTCTAGTTTTTGCGTTTCCTTCCCATTGCGAAAGGCGCTTAAAGCTGAATCTGACTTAACTCCACAGATTCCCGTTTTATTTTCTCATGAACTGCCCTGCAGTACAGAAGAAGGAATAGCAAAAAAAGAAAAAACACCGCTCTTATTGTTGGTAGAAGACAACAGAGATATGCAGTTGTATGTTTCTCACCTTCTAAAAGACCGATTTCAAGTCTTACAAGCCTATAATGGAGCGGAAGGTGTTGAAATGGCAAAAGAGTACATTCCCGATTTAATCATAACTGACGTCATGATGCCTAAGAAAGATGGGTATCAGCTTTGTGAAGAATTAAAAAATGAAGTACTCACAAGCCATATCCCAATAGTTATGCTAACAGCAAAAAATTCAAACAAAAGTAGAATTGCTGGCTTAACTAAAGGAGCAGATATTTATTTGGGAAAACCTTTTCAAGCAAAGGAGTTAGACTTAAGTTTGAGCAACTTACTGGTGTTGCGTTCGGAAATGCAAAAGAAGTTCAATGAACAATTGGTAAATTTCGAGTCTAAAGAAGAATTGGAACTAGCAACGGGTAAGTTTGAGGAATTGGCATTGGAGTCTCAGTTTCTTAAGAGGGTTATGGATAAAATAGAGGAAAATTTAGATGCTGAAAACTTTACAAGCAATGCCTTAGCAAAGAAAATGTTTTTAAGCAATTCTCAGCTATATCGGAAAATACAAGCTTTAACCAATTCTTCAGTCACCAAGTTTATTCGAGAATATCGATTATGCCGTGCAAAAAGTATGTTGCTAAATGGAGGCTATACTGTACAAGATGCCGCCTTCAACGTTGGTTATTCTTTGAGCTATTTTTCTCGTTCTTTTAAAAATCAATTTGGTGTGAGTGCGAGCACTTTGCTTGATTCGCCAAAAGCATGATTTTGATTTTTTTGACAGTTTATAGCCTCGTACTCGAATTGTATTCCCCTCGAAGTACGCAATGCACAGCTTCTTAGAAAGGATTTATTTTACCTGAGTTGGAATTTCTACGAATGATCTTTTAGAGTGGCAAACAGAAAAACGACCACTAAATCCTCAGCCTTTAATTAGAATTGACGTAGGACCAATAGAGCAATCCGCTTTGAGTGAAAATTAAAAAGGCGCCTCTTTCTGTGCTTTACAAAAGGAATTACAAGGCAATTTGTTAAGGATGCATGATATGGACAAATGAATGCCCGATTACGACAAACGGTTCAAGCGAAATCATCTGAATTTAGCAGTGCAATCGAAGCAATCAACTGATTTGCGGAAGATTGAACAGATCTATTTTCTAACTAAAATCAATGAATCGTGATCTCAGCAAAAATCAATTCAGTAGTGTTTAAAAGAGTACAGTTGTTCATTATGGCTGGATTCTTATTTTTGACAAATTTATGTTTCGGACAAGTAGAGCCGTCGTGGATTAATGCCATGCGACTACATGGACTAAAGGAAAACAAAGTCATTATTTATGAGCACAGTAGTCCTCATATCAATCCAAACCAAAAGTCCCAGACCTATAATTGTGATCCCATACGGACGAAGCCAATAGACAACTTTGGTGAGCTTTCGGGTTGGGTAACAGCCTTGTACGTTCCACCAAACTATTATGTGAGAATGTATGTGAAGCGCGGATTAAATGGGGAGTCATTTATCTACGGCCCTGGATATTATCAGCGATTATGGAGAGGGAATGACACTTTTCACAGCATGGAAATTTTTCCCAATAAACAAGATATCGTTTGGAATACAGATGAAAATGGAACGGCTTACCTATCCTATAATATGGTACAAGTCCGAGAGCACCGCGACCCGTCTGTAGAAGGTGCTAAACAAACACTGATCGAGGGAGCTTATCCAAGAGATTGGCACAAAGTAGACCCCGACTCGACTGGTGTGACCAGCTCAACAGAAGGATGGGATAAAATGGAATACGTAGAAGTTTGTGGAAATTTGGGAATTCAAGTGTTTACAGACGACGACTTTAAAGGGGACAAGACGAGAGTTTTGAAGTCGCATAACAATGGCGCTTGTAAAGTGTACAAGTTGGGTGATCATTTTGGTGGAGCGTACTGGGCGAATTCTTGGAAAGTAACAAAAGAACGAGTGGCTATAAAGGATGTTAAGATAGAATTCATTATACAATTGCCTGTCTCTAACAGCAGTAAAGACTTCATTGCAGCGGAAGTTTCTCGTGAAAATATGGGTCATGAAAGCGAAACGCAGGAGGTTTCCATGACTAAAACCTACGAAAGCTCTTATACGGAAACTGCTGAAACTAGTTTCAGCTTGGGAACCTCACTAACCAATACAGTTAGTTTTGAATATGGAGAAGAAGCAACTGGTAAAGTTGGTTATTCAATAGAAACAAGCATCAATATGGAAGCAAGCACAAGTTCGGGAACAGAAACTGGAACCGTAAAGGGAAAAGAGATTTCATTTGCTGGGAGCGTCACAACACCTCCCGGTTGTCGTGGAGTTTTGTCTGGAGTTGTTCGTCCTGCACGAGAAAAATATAGAGTCACCAAGTATTTAGTAGAAGCGGATGACAATGGAAACCCGATTGAAGGTGGTAAAATGTATCCACCTATTGTATCAGAGTTAATTATTGAAACAGTGGCAAAAGGAGATATGTACTCTTACACTTTTTGTGAGGATGAAATCAAAGAACAGTTGATTGAAAATACTTGGTCGGTGCCTAATAGTTCTGATCCTGTTATGAGTGGATGCTTTACCAGAAATGGAATCGATGGCTTTGTATGGACAGATGCTGCAAATAAGCAAGTTTCTTTTGACGCTAATTGGGATCTGTTTGAGCTGTTAACGAATCAGAATTCGAATCCCTATTGGAACGAAATGCGAACCCTTGAAACAGGGAGAAAGGTAAATACATCCAGAAGCATTAGCTTTCAAATGAAAGGTCAGGGTGTTATTGAATACATCACCTTTCACAATAGACGCTTCTATCCAAGTCCTAAAAATAATGCTGGAAATGAGGGTTTTTGTGGCACTGATACCAGCAGTGGAGGAAGTCAGCTAGCAGGCGCTAATCCCTTAGAGTCATTGCTGCTAGAAAAAGTG
>CALFBW010000160.1 GCA_937951415.1 uncultured Chitinophagales bacterium
TGTTCATTTTTTGATCTTCTCGACCTTTCAGAACATCCATAACCAACTCCTTCCAAGAAGCCTCATTTATTACCGCATCATCTAAAATTTCTAGTAATAAATCTATCCCTTCCTTAAACGATTTTTCTAAACCATTTAGCATTAAATAAGAACGTCGTTTGCGAACAGAGAAACTCATGTTTAGTCCTAAACGAAACATAAGTTGTTGTACCTCGGCAGGGGATTTTGTTTTGGTTCCCATAAATGGCCAATAGCCCGACAAAAGCTTTAGAATTCGATTATTTTCGTTCCCCATCTCATAAACGAGGTAAAGCTTGAAGCTTTTGTTTTCCTCATTTCTAGCGTAGGACCAGCGTCTATTGGTATTCGCAAAGAAACCTTGTTCTAATTCTTCGTCAGGGTCAATAAATTTGGGCTCCAGTCTGCTAGAAGACCACTTTTCGAATTCTGTGAAGAACTGACTTTTCTTGGAGCGATTAATTTCAATAGGAGTAATGGGAGGCTTGGCTACTTTTTTATTGGTTTTGTCCTCTCCATGCTCTTTGAAGCTAATAGCGTAATTCTTGCCGTAATATTTATTAGCAAAAGCCATCAACTCTTCCTTGCTGACTTTTTCCATTTCATCGAGTAAACCTAAATGTTTTTCGTAGTCGGTTCCCAAAGTGAAATGATCTACTAAGAAATTTCCTCGACCTTGATTTTGCTCAAAATTTTTCACACGTTGGAAACGCTTGTCGTTCACGATTGCTTGCAACAACCAATCTGGGAAATCGCCTTTTTTGACACGCTCTATTTCTGCTAAGAATAAGTCACGCACTTCTTCCATGCTCTGACCTTCCTTTGGCATACCGAATAAAATATGCTGGCTGTAATCTGCCATGTACGTTGTAAAAGAATGTGCTTCTAAAACTTTCTGCCCTTGCATTAAATTGAGGTCAAATAAACCTGCTTGGCCATTCTGTAAAACTGCGCTTAATAAAGGTAATAAAATGCGTTCTCGACTGTTTGCTCCTGGGAAACGATAAGCCATGTAGAAATGCTCTGCTTGCATTCCTTTGTTTTTTGTTTTTATTATTTTATTAATTGGAGCTTCTTTTGGAAATTTTGTCTTTGGAATTTTTCCAGCTTCCCAATCGCCGAAATATTTTTCTAGAATCGGTAAATCTCTTTCAGGTTTTACATCTCCTGATAAAATGAGGGCACAGTTATTTGGGCGATAAAAACTATAGAAGAATTTTTCGATGTTTTTCATCGAAGGGTTTTTCAGATGTTCGGGTTTGCCGATAATCGGAATTCCGTAAGGATGATTCGGGTAAAGCGATGCGTAGATGCTTTTCCATGATTTGCGGTAGTCATTGTCCCAAGCCCGATTGTATTCTTCAAAAACCGTTTCTAATTCGGTGTGAAATTGACGCAAGACCAATTTCTTGAATCGGCGTGACTCGATGGCGCACCATTTTTCCAATTCATTGGCAGGAATGTCATTGATGTAAACAGTTTTTTCTTGACTGGTATAAGCATTCGTTCCTTTCGCTCCCAAGGTGCTCACCAACTTGTCGTACTCATTGGGAACTGCATAACTAGCAGCCTCTTGAGAAAGGGCATCGATTTCTTTGTAAATACTTGCTTTTTCCTTCGCTCCTTTGGTATTGCGGTAGGTCTCGTAGAGCTTTGAAATTTTATTTAGAAGTTTTTCTTCCTTCGGCCAATCAACCGTCCCGATTTCGTCAGTGCCTTTGAAAAGCATATGCTCCATATAATGAGCAAGTCCAGTCGTATCGGCTGGATCGTTTTTGGAACCAGCACGGAAAGCGATGTATGTTTGAATCCGAGGAGAGTCGTGTTTAGGTGTAAAGTAGATGGTGAGCCCATTATCGAGGGTATATCTTTCCACTTTCAGTGGGTCCTTATCGAAAGTCTCAGGCTTGTATTTTTTCGGGCTTCTACTTGGAGCCGCTATAGTGCTAGGAGCTATGCTCGTATCTTCTTTCATATGTCTTTCAAAATGAGACGGGAAAATAGCATATCTACCCATTAATGTGCCTGCTTTTGAAAGCTTTATCCACTTTTCTTACTTGAAAATGTAGATCTCCTGTAAACCATCATCTATATCGTACGTCTACTGGAGGTAAGCTTTTAACAGAAATGATGAATACCATGAAAACGCTGATAAGTTTCTTATTCCTTTTATTCGTGATGAGCAGTGCTCAAGCCCAAACTTTACGCAATTCGGTAGAAAAGCACCGAAACAAAAAGGCCATTGCTAAAGAAAGTCGTCAGCTCGAAAATGATGAAGCCCAAAAAGCTACTTTTTCAAGCGAATTGAAGAAGATGAAATTGGCGATTTCAACGAAGAACATGGCTGCTTTGGAAAGTGCTTACAAGGCTTTGAATAGCTTCATGGAGAAAGAGATTACAGAAAGTAAGTCAAAGATGAAGCAGGATAAAAAGGAGCTGCGACAAAGTGAAGGGGAATTGCGTTCGGAGAAACGGGAAGTGCGACGAGATCGCAGGGATATCCGCAATACTAAAAATGACCGTTTGGATGATGCCCGTGATTTGGCACGTGATCGACGAGATGTGAAAGATGACGCGAAGGATTTGGCTGACGATCAAGGCGATTTGGAGAATCAGTATGCCTTGTACGAAAAGCAAATCGAGCTTCACCAGAACTTCCAGCAACTCAACTTCGGTCGGGAAATGGACTGGCGAGCAGCCCAAGCTAAGTATCTACTCGCCAAAGAGTTCGACAAGACTTTGAAGGAAGACCTGAAAGCCACTAAGAAAGAACTGAAAGAAGACCAAAAGGAAATGCGGGAAGATCGTCGCGAGCGTCGAGATGACCGCCGCGAACGCCGCGAGCCGTAGGGGCAAATCGCAAGGGCTAGAGCGCTCTAGGACTCCTGCAAGGGCGAATTGCGATCTCCCCCACTGGCCCACTGGCGAAGTGTTATGTCTAGCCCCAAGCTTCGCCCGTGTTGCCGTACTTTTACGGCAATGAAAACATGGACCATACAGGAAGGGGAAGGCCTCCAAAAACTACAAATCGAAGATCGTCCTGAACCTGAACTGAAAAAAGGCGAAGTCCTCGTGCGCTGGCATGCCACCAGCTTGAACTACCACGACTATCTAGTAGCCAAGGGAGCAATTCCAGTAGAAGCGGGAAGAATTCCAATGTCAGATGGAGCAGGGGAAATAGTGGCAGTCTCATCGGAGCAGAGCAAATGGAAGGTAGGCGATAAGGTCATGTCCTTGTTCTTTCCGCACTGGCTAGATGGTCCCCCAAGTTTTGATTCCATTAAAGGCGTGAGTGGAGAAACCTTTGATGGATACTTAAGTGAGTACGCAGCCATCCACGAAGACAGTCTGACAAGAATACCCAATAATTACACTTATGCCCAAGCTGCCTGTTTGCCTTGTGCTGCGGTCACGGCTTGGCATGCCTTGATGGAATTGGGGAATTGCCAAGCGGGCGAGAAGGTGCTGATGGAGGGAACTGGAGGAATGTCATTGATGGCGATGCAAATAGCCCTCGCAAAAGGGGCTTCTGTGATTGCTACCAGTTCCTCAGCGGAGAAAGCAGAGCGTTTGAAATCCCTCGGAGTAGAAGCCGTTTTCAATTACCGAGAAGATGAGCGCTGGGGCAAGAGTATTTTCAAACACACAAAAGGCGGTGTAGATCATGTACTAGACGTTGGAGGAGGTTCTACCATGAATCAATCGGTCGAAGCAGTGCGAATGGGTGGCAAGATTTACTCCATTGGCATTCTGGGTAACGGAAGAAAAGGAAGCTTGACTTTCCCAAAGTTGTTTTTCAAGTTTATTCAAATAAATGGCATTGCAGTGGGAAGTCGCGCTATGCAAGAACGCATGGTGGATTTCTTTGAGCAACACAAGATTCAGCCGATCATCGACCAATCATTTGCTTTTAATGAAATTGTGGATGCTTTTCGATATCAGGAAAGCGGCAAGCATTTCGGGAAGATTGTTTTGGAATGGTAGGTAGTTCTTTTTTTGTAGGCTAGAAGCTTATCGAATCGTAGTAAGCTGACTTTAATTTCGAATGAATTAGTTTCTACTGATTGAACATTTCGAAAAATTCGGTCATGTTGTTCTATGGGTGCTGTTAATCCGTCATTTCTTCTCCGGCTTTTGCTCCTAAGATTAATAGTTTTTGACCAATTTGATCAAATTCTTTCCATTCACTTCGCTTTATCTTATAGTAGTTGTGGAGGAGCACTCCATTCGTTGCTTCATCTCCTTCAATATCGATGAATAAGGTATCCTTTGTATAATAAACGGTGAGATCAGTGATCAGTCTAATTTTTCCTTCATCCTTGTGGTGATTTTTTGAAGTAAGTCTTAAAACACGATCTTTTACATTGATATCGATTCTTTTTAATTGATATTCCATGCTAATCTGCCAAGCGAACCAACAGGTTGTAACAGGAATGGCGGAAAGAATAAATAAGATCAAAGGCAAATCTAAAGCAATGTGATATACAATTGCCATGATTGGAAAGATTCCCAATAGAGCTGTTGATAAGTATGCAAGAAACTTGCTATTACTTTTATCATTGTTTTTGAATGTCATGGGGATTTCCGAATTTGAAGCCAATTATTTTTTGGACATTCTAAGCCCAGCTTTCTCTTGCAAAAAGGTAATTAAATTCTCTATTTGTAATTGATCAAAATGATCGATAGGTATTTGATAAGCTGAGACTTGATTAGTAGAAAATACACTA